>NZ_JAUBUG010000037.1:0-69043 GCF_036705345.1 Microcoleus sp. B3-D2 | reverse complement strand
GGAAATTAGTTTCCACCCATTCCCCCCCAGATGTCAAGCCTGATTTTGTTAAGAAAGATGTGAGTAAGGCATAGCTTCTTAAGGGGGATGCGAGGGGGATCGAGATATGTGCAACTTCACATTAAATTGGTATTAGGCGAAGATATCGGAAAAAACCCGGTTTCTGAGATTGTTAAAGCTGCCTCACTTTAGGCATTAGCCAGCTTCTTTTGAATCATTGCCCAATATTCAGGGAAATCCTCACGGGTATATACTGTTAATGCTGCTTCATAAAAGGATCTCGCCTTTTCGATATTTTCATCCCGCGAACCGTTGATTCTGTCATAATAGGCATTACCTAGGTTATATTGAATCATTGCCCAATCTTCAGGAAACTGTTCGGGGGTACGAACACTTAAAGCAGCGTCAAAAAATGCGATCGCGCGATCGAGATTTTCCGCCCGCGAACCGTTGATTCTGTTGGCGTAAGCAGCAGCTAGGTTATTTTGAGCCATAGCCCAATCTTCCGGGAAAGCCTCAAGGGTATAGACTGTTAAAGCAGCGCCATAAAGGGCGATCGCCATTTCCACATTTTCGGCCCGCGAGCCCTTTATTCTGGTAATGTAGGCAGCAGCTAAGTTGTTTTGAGTTTGAGCAAACTTTTGGCTTCCGGGTTGCCGATTATTTAAAACAACTGGATAAGCAGCAAGGGCAATTTCAATATTATCCGCTCTATTCCCACCGGAGAAATTACTAATATTAATGCTCAAGTCTTCAACGAGGCTGACAATTGAATCAATAGTTTTTGCATTTTCCCCACCAACTAATTTCTCGACTACTTGCTCTAAAATATCCGAAAAACGAGCATTTAGGAGATGTTTTCGTTCAGCTAGCATGGAGTGAATTACTGCTGTATTGCTATTGCTATCATCTTCTGATTGCAATAATTCTAGAATAAAGTTTGCATACTCTTGGGGATTTTCACCTTCGGAGTTATCGCCCTCGTTGATATCGATTAATTGTGCTAGCTGAGCGATCAGATTCCGCAGGAAATTAGCGCCGTTTTGTCCTCCTTGCTGTGCCATTTTTTCTGCTACCAACTCGCAAGTTTCCAGAAAGTGGACATCCAACAATTCTGAGTTATCTTGTAATATCTGCGGTTCTTCGCCGTTGGGGCAATTCAGCAGGGTGTGAATTAGTTCTAGGTAGGCTTGGGCGCGGCTTTCTTCCATTATGGGGAGTTGTGAATAATATCGGGTTTATTGTAGCATGGTTGTGGATTTTGGGGCTTGTTGTACGAGATGCAGACGGCGGTTGAAACCGCTTCTACACAAACGATGTCCATGCCAAGCGGACTGAAGACAAGACGGCGTTTTCCAACCGCCCAATCTTCAACCGCCCAGTTTTTTAATTCCTACACAATGCTACCTTGGGCATTAGTCTATCCAAAATTTGCTCGATAGCAATTACTGTCCAATCAATATCAGCTTCTGTGGTTTCTCGCCCTAGAGTCAATCGAATGCCACCAACTGCACCGATTTCGTCATATCCCATTGCTAATAATATCGGACTGGGAGTTAGTTTGCCACTGCTACAAGCGGCACCGGAACTAATGCCAATTCCGGCTAAATTTAACTGTCTCACCATAGTTTTGCCTGTGATTTGCTCTGTGTCTCTCTTTTGGTAAGGGCGACAGGATGGGGAGACGATGCAAAAACTGACGTGGTGGGGCAGTCGGTAATATCGATCGCCAGTTGGTACTAAACTGGGTACGTGGGATAATCCGTCAAAAAGTCGATCGCGCAATTCAATTAACCTCGGCGTTTCCACATCTATTTCCTGCAATGCTAACTCCGCCGCCACCCCAAAACCGACGATTGTCGGCAGCGCTTGTGTCCCGGAACGCATTTTCAATTCTTGGCCACCACCGCCTAAAATTGGCACTAATTCTACTCCCGGACGCACGTATAGCGCCCCTGCACCTTGTGGCCCGTAAAGTTTGTGACTGGAAACCGAAAGCAAGTCTACGGGCAGTTTCTGCACGTCAACTTGCAGCTTGCCGGCAACTTGAACTGCATCGGTATGAAACATGATATTGCGATCGCGCGCAATTTGTCCTAATGCCTCAATTGGTTGCAGCGTCCCAACTTCGCTTTGTCCGTAAATGATTGAAATTAAAACTGTATTGGATCGCAGCGACTCTTGCAAATCCAAAGGGTGAATGCGCCCAAATTTATCCACTGGTAGGCGCGTCACTTCCCATCCCAACTGTTCGAGTTGTCGCGCCGGTTCTGCTACTGCAGAATGCTCTACGCTGGAGATAATAATATGCTGCGGCTTTGTATAAAGACGCGCAATTCCCATAATTGCCAAATTGTCCGCTTCAGTGCCGCCACTGGTAAAAATCATCGATTCCGGTAGCGCGTTAATCAAGCTAGCAACCTGCATTCTTGCTAATTCTAAAGCTGTCGCCGCCCTTTGTCCCCACTCGTGCAAGCTGGAAGGATTGCCCCACTGCTGAGTCAGGGCTTTTTGCATGGCTTGAACCGCTTCTGGGCGTGCGGGTGTTGTGGCGCTATAGTCGAGGTAAATTTGCATGATAAATAACTAATTAATGAATGTTGACTGTTGACTCTTGACTGCTGACTGTTGTGAGTGGCTACCAATAACCAATAACCGATGACTAACTTCCTGGTTTACAGACGTTGTAGTCTTCGTGCGACAAAACTTTTTGGGGAATTAAGAAAGTGCCGCAATCTTCACAAAGCATTCTGTAGTTGCGAGTTACAGGAATACTGATTATCAAACGGTTATGACGCAGGCGTTTGCCGCCGAAATCTCTGTAATTCTTATTTTCGCCCAAAGCTGCTATAATTGCCCGGGCTTTAGTGACTACGTGGTCGGGCAGACCTCTGAGATCGATGATATCTCTAGCAAATGATGCTTCCCTCTCTTGTTTTTTGGTTTGTTTTTCTGCCAGCACTTCAACGTAATGCTGCTGCGCCACCAACTCTTGCGTGCAGCGATGGCACGCTTTACCATATCCTTTGTGACCGCACGGAAAAATTGTTTTTCTTTTAGCCATAAAGCAGCGGTATCGGGTTTGACCCACGCCCCTGAATGCTGCTACCCTACCAGTGATGCTTCCGGCATCGAGGCAGTTCTACAAGACGTAAAATCTATTCCCTTGCATAAATTTAATAGGTTGTAACTTTACTCGATCCAATAGCTTTGAACTGTGGTTCGGCTAATAACCTCTATTTTTTTAAAAATTTTGTGGCTGTATTGTATTATCATTTAGTCGGTTTCTGTTGTGCTGGGCTGGTGGCGCTCAATCTGGTGGGCTGCGGACAAACAAAGCAAGACGTGCAGAATTTACCTCTCAGCCTGGCTCCATTGCCTCAAGACCCCTTGTTGCAAGTATACTTCAATCAGTCGATCGCTTCGAGTTATACAGAGCCTTACCGCCAGCAAACTAGACCTGGAGATGATTTAGAAAAGTCGATCGCTGTTGCGATCGCCAGTGCTGGATCGACGGTAGATGTAGCGGTTCAGGAGTTTCGCTTGCCCAGTATTGCGAGGGTTTTGGCCGATCGACAGCGATCGGGAATTAAAGTGAGATTAATTGTCGAACATATCTATAGTCGCCCTTGGAGCGATTTTACAGCTCAGGAGTTAGCGAAATTACCGGAAAGAGAGCGCGATCGTTATACCGAATTTGTGCAACTTGCCGATCGCAATAAAGACGGTAAATTGAGTGCCGAGGAAATCAAGCAAAATGATGCTTTGGTAATTGTCAAGGATGCGGGTATTCCGGTAATTGACGATACTGCTGACGGCAGTAAAGGCAGCGGTTTGATGCACCACAAATTTGTGGTGATTGACGGCAAAACCGTAATCGTTACTTCGGCTAATTTTACCACAAGCGATATACATGGCGATTTCAAGACACCAGCAAGTCGCGGCAATGCAAACAATTTGCTGAAAATTGAAAATGCTCAAGTAGCGCAACTATTTACTCAAGAATTTAACATCATGTGGGGTGACGGGCCCCAGGGCAAACCGGACAGCAAGTTTGGCATCAAAAAGCCGTTTCGTCAAGTGCAAAAAGTAAGAGTAGGGAATTCGACAGTTGGGGTGCAATTTTCGCCGACGGCTGCGACTTTGCCTTGGGAAAAAAGCGCCAACGGTTTGATAAATCGAACTTTGGGTAGTGCGAAAAAGTCGGTTGATTTGGCGCTGTTTGTATTTTCGGCTCAGCGGTTGTCAAATACTTTGGAAATTGAAGCTAGCCGGGGAGTTGCGGTGCGAGCTTTAATTGACTCTAATTTTATTTATCGCTCTTATAGTGAAGGGTTGGATATGATGGGGGCGACTTTGATGCAAGATTGCGGGTTAGAAACTGACAATCGCCCTTGGAGAAAGCCACTGACTACGGTGGGAGTACCGCTGTTACCAATGGGCGATCGCCTGCACCACAAATTCGGCGTTGTGGACGGCAAAACCGTGCTTACAGGTTCTCACAACTGGAGTGAGGCTGCAAATCACGGGAATGACGAGACGCTGCTGGCGATCGAGAGTCCCGTAGTTGCAGCCCATTTTGAGCGGGAGTTCGATCGGCTTTACAAAGGTGCAACCTTGGGAATTCCCGCCCGAATCAAACAGAGAATTGATGCTAAGAAAAAAGAGTGCGATTCACTACAAGCAGCATCAAAATCTGCGGCTGCCAAACCTCAAATTGCTGCTAAAAAGTTAGTTAATTTAAATACAGCCAGTCAGGAAGAATTAGAAACCTTGCCCGGGGTTGGCCCGAAGTTAGCCGAGAGAATTATTACAGCGCGGCAACAGCAACCTTTCACCTCTTTGGAGGATGTGGCACGGGTACAGGGAGTCGGGGACAAGATTTTAGATAGATGGCGCGATCGAGTAACTTGGTAGTTAAGTTCATACTCCTGAGATGTTGCAACATTCTCAATTACTTGTTTAGGAACAGGCAAGATGCCTGTTCCACAAGAAAATTCACTCTTTGTGGAACAGGCCGGAAAGCCTGTTCTTGAGAATGGTGCAAGATGTGAGTAATCAGGACTTCATTCGTGACTCTAAAAAGTTCACAGTCATAACTTCCGTCCTTCCTTTCGCAACTCAGCATCCAAGACTCAAGTCCTCACTAGAAACCTATTCGATCCACTTTGACAACACCTCACGTCTCAAGTTAAAATAACTCCCAAATAAAATGCTATCTATTCACATGAGAGGTAGAGAGAGATGGAACAGGCCAGATTTGTTACGGGGAGGTCACAAATCAAATTTCTAGCTATTTTCATGGGGGCAATCTTTTTGACGCTAGCAGCTTTCACAGTCAGCGCTCAGCAGACTAACAACGCACAATTTAGGGTCAAAAACGAAAACACTTTTAATATTAATTTGATTCAATTTAAGCGCGTTGAATATGTAGGTACTTGTGCCGGTACTGCGATCACGCCTGATTCGCAAAGCGCTCGATTTGTCTCCAGCAAAACTCCTCCCGCCCCTAACAGGAGAGTGATGATTAAAAATGTGACTGATGGCATGGAAAGTAACCCCTATCCCTACACAGACAGAAGTTACAATAAAGGTGAGTTCTCCGAGGATTTTGGATTTAAGTTGGGTAACAGTCACAAAACAAGAACTTTTTCGGTTTTAGAGGGAGAAAATAACTTTCTCTATGAAATTAAAGAAAATGACCAAGTTATAGAACAAGGTTCGCTTACCGCTCAAGTTTCTATACAAAACTTAGGTACTTTTCCCCGTCAGCAAATTTGTGAAAATAAGATAGAATGTAAAGATACTTCTGATTGTCGCGATCGTAAAGGCAGAAAAAGAAGTTGCAGACAACAGTGTTTTCCTGTTCAACAGTGTCGCTGTCCCTAACTACTTTATGTCCAAAAAATATTTTCTTTAATTAATGGCAAAATACTAAGAGGAATAACAAACCAGAAAAAAGATAAGTTATTTTCAAGGGAAGAGCGGCAACCACGGGGGATTGCCCCTCCAAAAAAATTGTTAGTTCAAGTAATGGGGTGAAAGTAAAATGCCGCTCCTAACACGATATATGTTGCTAAAAGCAGCACTCCTTCCAGCCAATTAGAGCGCCCGTCGATACTGATTAGATTGGCAATTGTCACTGCGATGGCAACTGCAACTACTTCAAACGGATTGAAGTTTAAATCCATCGGCTGATGAATCACTAATCCGATAATTACCAACACCGGCGCTACCAGCAAAGCAACTAGCAAACTCGAACCCATTGCGACAGAAACTGACAAATCCATATTGTTTTTCATCGCAACTCCTACCGCAGTTACATATTCGGCGGCGCCACCAACAATCGGCAACAGAATTACCCCTGTAAACAGCGGCGTCAATCCCAATCCTTTGGTAGTTTCTTCGACAACACCAACGAAAATTTCTGATTCAAAAGCAACGGCAACAGTTGAGGCCACTAGCACTCCTATCCACAGCCACAAATTCGGTTTGTGCGTAGTAGATTCCTCTTTGGCATTTTGAGGATTTTCTGACTCTAGTTCGAGTAACCCAACCTCGTAAAGATAGCTGTGAGTTTTTAATGAAAATAGGAGAGTTAGAGCGTAAACTGCAATTAGGACGATCGCAGTTATTAAGGAAAGATTCTGAATGGCTGCGGGTTCGACTCCATTGGAGGTGTAAATTACCATTGTCGGCAGCAGAATTGCAATCACTGCTAGAGTCATTGTGGAACCGTTCACCCGCGCGATAATCGGTTTAAATTCTTGTTCTTTGTAGCGGATGCCTCCTAGCAGCATGGAAAATCCCATGACTAAGAGCAAGTTGCTGATAATTGTACCGGTTATGCTGGCTTTTACAATGTCAATTAAGCCAGCTTTCAGGGCAACTATTGCAATAATTAATTCCGTAGCATTGCCGAAGACGGCATTTAATAAGCCGCCTATGGAGGGGCCTGTAACGATCGCCACTTCTTCTGTTGCTGTACTCAACCAAATCGCCAGAGGTATAATGCCTAAAGCGGATGTGATGAAAACTGCCAGGGCACCCCAGTGCAAATACTCAGCGGCGATGGAAATGGGGATAAAAATTAACAGCGCTATGGAAAGAATCTTTTTGATTGACATAGGAACTCGGATGGTGTATTGAAGAGTGAGGTTTAGCTGTCGCGGCGCTCGTCAAGTTGATTTTACATGATTCAACTATCCTCTGACTCACCCAAATACGGATACAAGCCCCGGACTTAAGTTGTGGAGAGCAATCATGGTTTAGAAAAAAGTTTTAGCCCCCCGCAAACGGCTGTGGAGTTAATCTAAAATCTAAAATTTGAACGAGACTGACTGTTGTCTATCTGAGAAAAAGTGCGCCGTCATTCCGAATCCTTAAAGATGTTTTATCCAACCCTAAATCATTTGTCTCGTCTAATCTTACCTCTAGAGCTCCTTCGCCACCAGGTTTCAAACTGGGTTTCAATAATGCGCCATCTAGCCGCCTAAATACAATTGAGGCCGGTAGTGTCAATGCTGGCAGCGCGACTGTTGAATTTTCCGCTAAACTCTGGCGGTTAGTCTGTCCAACCACGTAAAAAAATAGTCGATCGTTGCTTTTATTCGTTAATCTAACATTGACTTTGCCATTAACTGGAACTATCTTGCCGTCAGGAACTCTTTCTGGTTCGTTAGTTGGGGATATTTCGCTAGCAAAACTCGCATAGTGGGTTAAAGGCAAAAAGCTGTTGCCTGCTACGGCTAAGCTGACAGCCAGTAGACTTGGCAGCCAGGTTTTATCGATCGGTAACTTGCACATTTTTTTTATTGACTTTGCCGCGAAAAATTCTAATAAGCGATTTTACCTTATCCTGCTATTTTCTGACAAGTCGCCTAGGAAGTAAATTCGAGCTTTTCATAGCTGACATATTAGCGGTAAAGATGGAATTTGAATATAATATGAAGTTATAAAAATATGGAAAATATAGATATTAGTATGTAGTATCCAGTTATCGAATAAAAGCAAGTTGATAAGTCGCCCCAATTAACTTTTGAATAGTACCGATTCTCTCAAAATGATGAAGAAGGAAGAAGCAAGTTCGGCGACAAAGCCGTGTAGGGAATTTAACGCCTCGAAGTTGAGGGAAGAAAAAAGATTTTGTCAACTTTCCCCCTCTCCTACTCTTCTCCTCCCGCAGCAGCTATTCAACCCAACGCACCCGCACAAAATGAGCTTCGCGTCCCCAGAAGTCGTGACTTACAGTAATATCAACAACACTCAAATTAAACGGAATAGCAGTTGTGACGTAACGCTGAGCCAGAGCTCCCACATCAGGAGCTAACTGAGCCGCAGCCGCCGCCGCTGCACCCAAACCTAAAAGTTGCAGAATGGGCCCCCGAGGCAGGGCTAAATTGATGCCAACAGCAAGTCCAGCCGTTAGCAGCATTGCCACCGACAAATTCGTGCCACAGCGGGGATGTACAGCTAAATCCCACTCTCCGCTTGCAATCCGCTGCAAAGCCTCGCGTACTGCCTGATGCAACTGTACAATGTTGACGTGGCCATAAAGATAAAACCCTTGGTCTGTGGACATCCCGCCCAATAACTCATTATCGGTTCTTGCTGTCGTCGCACCAATCGATTGGCCAAGTACCCAAACCGTAGCGTGTTCCAAAGCATGAACTTGTCGCAAAGCCAATATTTCCTTCAAGCCGGGCACAAAATTGAGTTGTCGCAACAAATCAGCATCTTGAGTCCGCTGCGGGGCAAAGTCGAAGGGAAACTGGCCAGTGCGGCCGGAAGCAGAAGCAGTAGTTGTCATATTAAAACGCCTCCATTAACTCCATTAAGTGGATATTTAACATTAGCAATTCGGTTGAGAAAAAGCCGATCATAAATTATCAATAGTTGTGACTTTAAAATTTAGCAATGGCAGGTTGTGTGCAAAAATTATTAGCCTTCAACCTGCCCTTACTAACAGATAGCACTTATTCCCAATTTATTGCTCTAGTCGCTGGCCCTCACGGAATACTCCCGGAAGTCGCCGACCTCTGGTATCGATAATTGTGCCCTTACCGTGAGGCAATCCCTTGCGTAACTCTCCCTCATAGCGGATACCGTTCGAGAACGAACAGTTACCCCTACCATCAAGTTCTTGAGTATAGAACTGTCCCGAACACCGACTGCCGTCAGCGCGGGTGAACGCTCCCGTACCTAAAGGCTTGCCCCCTAAAAATTGACCCACAAAGCGATCGCCATTAGCAAAAATGAATTGCCCTTGTCCCGTGGGCACGCCTACTTTTTGATCGAGAGAAAACGACCCTATATAGCGATCGCCATTAGTAAAAATAGCTGTCCCGGAACTAACTTTGCCATCTCGGAATATGCCCTCCACGCGGGCGTCGTCCTTAAATATAAATTGTCCTCGACCATTTGGTTTGCCCAGACGGAACTGCCCCTCATAGCGATCGCCGTTGGAATATACGTATACCCCAGTGCCACTGGGCAAACCGTTAACGAACTGTCCGATGTAGCTATCACCGCTGTCATAATCGCACCTAACTCTACCTGTAGCGATAGCTGGCACGCAGCGACCGGTTTTAGCTTCTGTTCCTTGTGCCATTGAGGGCAAGGGATAAGTCGCGTAACTACCAATTCCCAACACTGATGCAACTAATAAAGCAATTCCACTGATCCAAGAACGGGAAATCATCAATCAACTTTCTCCTATGCGCTGTTAGATATTATCTTCTTCTGTCCTTTGTCTTTTGTCCCATTTGTTGTCAAAAGTTGGCTTAAAACCTCAATCATTTATCCTTTACGAAACTCCGGGCTTGCCGTTGCGAAATACCCCCGGAAAGCGCCTACCGCTAGCATCGATCATCGTCCCGACACCGTGAGGCACTCCCTTTCGCAATTCTCCTTCATAGCGCGTACCGTTGGGAAAAGTGCAGGAGACACTAGCGTCAAGTTCTTGATTGAAAAACCTCCCGGAACAGCGAGTGCCGTCTACCCGCACCAATATCCCCGGGCCAAAGGGCGAACCTGCAAAAAATTGTCCTTCGTAGCGATCGCCATTAGTATAAAAAAATTGACCCCGCCCTGAGGGTTGGCTGCTAATGGCATCAGTCTGAACGTTCCTGACGACTGCGAACTCTCCGACGTAGCGCTCGCCGTTGGCAAAAACGACCGTCCCAGATCTCATTGTGCCGTCTTGGAACACGCCTGTGTAGCGGGCATCATCTTTAAAAATGAATGTCCCTCTACCATTTGGCACTCCCTTCCGAAAATTTCCTTCGTAGCGATCGCCATTAGCGTACACGTAGACTCCGCTGCCATCGGGTAGGCCGTTGACGAAATTTCCCTCGTAGTTATCGCCTCCCTCGTAATTGCATTTTACTCTTCCCGTAGGAGGGTTGCCTTGGCAGAAGGGAGAGCGTTTTCCTTCTTCTGGTTTTGGTTGAGCCATTGATGGCTGCGGATTCAAGAGATTAGTGGCGCTGCCGATACAAGAAGCAACTAATATCGCCATCCCTAATTTTTGAATTGAACCGAGCATGATCAATCTCCTTTAACTTCAATTACTAATAGGGATTTTCTAGAAGCTAATACTCAATGAAAAGTCCTCTCTTTTTTAATCCCTGTACTAATTTTACCTTCAGGTTCGATATCTGCCCTAAATGCAAAAAGGCAAAAACTCTAATTTTTGCCTTTAGCATTTTTCCTGCTTTACTGTCAATTTTCAGCGTCGCGCTGAGCTATTCGGATTTGGGAGACGGCTAATAACTGCATTGGCTGGTTGTGATTGGCGACTTGCGGGTTTTTCGCCAACACCTTTGGCTACCTCAACGCCGTTTTCCTCCAGAATCACGATCGGATCTGCTCCTTGCTTGAGATCGACCCGCTTCACCAACACTTGCCCGTTAGACAGCCGCTGCCCGACTTTGACATATCGGCTGGTTGGTTCATTCGGTACTTTGACAATCACTTGCGTCTCGTTCCCGACTTTTACCACCCCGCTGACTTCAGTGCCTGTAGCAAGGTCAGTAGAAGGCGGTGGCGGCGGTGCCGGAACTACTGGGATCACGGGAGGAGGCGGGGGATTTGGGTCTACCCACTGGGGCGGGCGCTTGTCTACTGGCAGTTCCGGCAGATCCGGCACTCCTATAGGCCTAGCTGCTATTGGCTGGGGCGGGCGCGGGGGACCCGCACGGCGAGGCTGGCGAGGCTGCGGATTCGGCGCACCTTGGGGTCTAACTGCTATTGGCCCAGTTGCAGGAGGACGGGTGCCAGTAACTCTTCTTGCCCTGGCATTGGGGTCTCTCCATTGGGGCGGGCGCTTGTCTACGGGCAGTTCCGGCAGATCCGGCACTCCTATGGGTCTAGCTGCAATGGGTTCGAGTCCCGGCGGGGATGTACGAGTACGACCTAACTGAGGAGGAGCGAGCCCCGGAACTTGGGGCGGCAAGCCAATTTGTCCCCCCGTGCCTCCGGGTAAGGAACCATTTGTGCCACCGCCACCTAACCGAGGAGGAGCGAACCCCGGAACTTGGGGCGGCAAGCCAATTTGTCCCCCCGTGCCTCCGGGTAAGGAACCATTTCTGCCACCGCCACCTAACTGAGGAGCAGTTAGCCCTGGAACTTGGGGCGGCGAGCCAATTTGCCCCCCCTCACCTCCGGGAAGTAAAGGGCCTTCCGATCGACCTCGTAGTTGCTGAGTGCCCCCTCGACCGGCTGTGGGTGGCCTGGGGATAGTAACCGTCTGATTAGGCCTGTTAAGTGGGGGGGGAGCCAATAACTCGGGAAGCTCGGGTAGCACGGCTACTTCTCGCTGTGGCAGTTTGGGGAGTTCTGAGCTAATCCCACCCGCTCCGTTAGCTCCTGCAGGGATTTGTAATGCGATCGGCGGCAGCGGCCCAAAGGGGTCTAACTGAGAGGGATTCGCTGTCACAGGGCCTTGGGCCACCGGCTGAAGCGGAAGCGTGGGATTCCTGTCCTTTTTGTCGCCGATATTTGTTTGAGCCTGTCTCGCTCGTTCCTCTGGGTTGGTCGATCGAATTAACCCTGGAGGCTGGGCGGCTACTATTGGAGACTGGAAAGTCTGAGTTCCTGGGGTGGGGCTGGCAGAGGCGGCCGGAGATGGAGAGGCTGCACTGGGGCTGGGGCTGGGGCTGGCTGTGTTGCTGCCCTCGCCACCGCAGCCTGCGATCGAGAAAGCTAGTAGTCCTATAGTCGCCAAATATAAAAGTTTGTACATTGCCGATCGCCCCTAACTGCTTAATTTCAAGATCTCCAACAAGGCTCTGCAATTACAGCCTGTTGCCGTTTATAAGTTTATCTGTGTTCGATGTTATGCGATCGCTTGAAAATTGCCAAGTTTTCCTCATGATCTCATCGGGCTCTTCGGGCGCTAGGTTTTGGGCGAGCAAGTTAGGATATCAATGGCGGTCGTTGTGGGAAATATTGAATCAATCAAGGTATTTAGATCATGGCAAAAGTGATTCTCAAGCGAATTTGGCGATCGGGCTTTGTTTTTGCGACCGTTTTGGTTGGTCTGGGCTCGGTGGGGTGCGAGGTGCATTCTGATTCACATCAGCCAGAAACCCAGGTGATGACATTGGTGTCGGATGTGAATTCCCAGCCGCTCGTGAAGCGGAGCTATCCCGAAGGGAATCGCACTATAACGGGATCGGGATTCGCAACTGGCAAATTGTACTCTCAGTTTTGGAACCCATCCAATCCTGGTGCCAAACCCCCAGCAAATCAACCGCCTAAGCCACGGGGGAATCCACAGGTATTTCAAGCTAAAATCAAGCGTCGCGCAGGCGGGACGCCGGTAATTGATGTGGTATTTAACGGCAACAAGACTTTTGAGATGATTCTCGATACCGGGGCGAGCGGCACTTTGATTTCTCAGCGGATGGCTACTGCACTGGGAGTGAGGCCGGTGCGTACCGTGAGAGCGGGGATCGCTGACGGTAGCGTTGTCGAGTTCCCGATCGGTCTGGTGCGATCGATCCGGGTTGGGGGTGCTGTGATCCAAAATGTCGAAGTGGCGATCGCCAAACAAATGCCAATAGGTCTGCTCGGTCACGATTTCTTTGGCAATTACGATGTCAAAATTAAAAAAGATGTTGTAGAATTTTATGTTCGCTGACAGTGAGCCGATTCGGAAACGGATTTTTGCTCAACTCGTTTAAAGTTATTCCCAGCCCAGTCAAAGCTATTTAATCTATTTCTTGAGGCAGTAGTAAAAGTCCGCCATCTGTGGTACTCTTCTTAGTGTTTCAATAGCAACCTACCGTTGAACAATTCGTGAAAATGCGGCGGCAAAAGCAGGGTCGCTGTTGGTGAGATCGGTAACAGTCTCCGACTGTGCATTCACAGTACAGGGCAAGGCCATCAATTAAACCATTCCCAAAGCAGGTCGAAATGCGTTCCCAAAATGCTGTGGTTAAGGGAATTTTGGTGGGCTGTGTTCAGCCGGAGCCGAGAAAATATGTAAACTGATGAGCGGAAGATGTTCCGCAAAATCGGAAATCATGAAAATCGAGAAATTAATTATTGTAAATAAGGTATTCACATGGCACAAGCGTCTGTATCTCCTGTAGTGCTGATTATTCTAGACGGCTGGGGTTATCGTGAAGAACAAGACGGAAATGCGATCGCCGCAGCAAAAACACCCGTGATGGACAGTCTCTGGGCCGCTTATCCCAGAACTCTGATTCACACATCGGGTCGGGCGGTAGGGCTGCCAGACGGGCAAATGGGTAACTCAGAGGTCGGTCACTTGAATCTGGGCGCGGGCCGCGTGGTTCCTCAAGAGTTGGTGCGGATCTCGGATGCAGTGGAAGATGGTTCTTTGCTCAACAACCGGGCGCTGGTGGAGCTTTGCCAGAAAGTCCGCGCCACGGGCGGCAAGTTGCACCTGACTGGTCTTTGTTCGGAAGGTGGGGTTCATTCCCATCTCAGTCATATTAAGGGTTTGCTGCTATTAGCAAAAGCACAGGGAATTTCTGAGGTGTGCATTCACGCGATTACAGACGGTCGTGATACTACTCCGAAAGAGGGTGTCGAAGCTCTAGGCAAGATTGAAAGTTATATCGCAGAGGTAGGGGTCGGTCGGATTGCGACCATCAGCGGCCGCTACTACGCGATGGATAGGGATAAGCGCTGGGATCGGGTGCAGCGCGCTTACGAGGTGATGACGACTGAGGGTGCTCCTGACGGTCGATCGGCTGTGGATGTGTTGCAGGGCTCCTATGCTGAAGGAGTGACCGACGAGTTTGCTGTTCCGACTCGGATTTCTCCGGGGGCGGTGGCATCCGGGGATGGGGTAATTTTCTTTAATTTTCGCCCGGACAGGGCGAGAGAATTGACTCAGGCTTTTGTGGCACCGGATTTTAAGGGGTTTGAACGGAAGTTAATTGAGTCCCTGGCGTTTGCGACTTTTACTCAGTACGATCCGAAACTGTCGGTAATGGTGGCTTTTGAACCGCAGAATTTGAACAATATTCTGGGCGAGGTGATTTCTAAGCACGGTTTGCAGCAGTTGCGGACGGCGGAAACTGAAAAGTACGCTCATGTGACTTATTTTTTTAATGGGGGTCTGGAAGAGCCTTTTTTAGGAGAACACCGGGAGTTGGTGCAGAGCCCGATGGTGGCGACTTACGATGAGGCGCCCCAGATGTCGGCAGACTTGGTGACGGATGGGGTGGTGACGGCTTTGGAAAAAGGCATCTATTCGTTTATGGTGATTAACTACGCTAACCCGGATATGGTTGGTCATACGGGGATGATGGATGCGACGATAATTGCGTGCGAAACTGTGGATAAATGTTTGGGGCGGCTGTTGAGCGCCATTAGTAAAGCTGGGGGAACGGCAATTATTATTGCTGACCACGGAAATGCTGAACAGATGTTTGATGAGGACGGGAATCCCTGGACGGCTCACACTACTAACCCGGTGCCGTTTATTCTGGTAGAAGGCGAAGGTCGGAAGATTCCGGGTCACGGAACGGATGTTCCTCTGAGGACGGATGGTTGTTTGGCGGATATTGCGCCGACGATTCTGGAGCTGTTGAGGTTGCCTCAGCCCCCGGAGATGACGGGACGTTCTATGATTCGATCGGCTGAGTTTGAAGTTCGTGCCAATCGCACTCCGGTGCGAGTTCGATTGTAGTAGGGACAAAGGCGCCGTGCATTGGTGTCAACTTAAGCTGTCATCCGCCCAGTCCTCCCGCCCATCCGGTAGTCCGCCAGGGAATGAATTCCCTGTCTAATAGCGAAAGTCCTCTCAAGAGGACTAATGAGTTTAAAAATTCGGCGTTGCTGAATTGGGGTAGGAAATTTGTAGGGGCAATCCCCCGTGGTTGCCCCACCGCTGACAGGGTAAGCACTTAGAATTACCCCATCAGGCAAAATCATACTTGGATTCAGCAGTAGCAAAAATTCTTCTTTTCAGTCCTCTTAAGAGGACTTTCGCTTTGAGGCAGGGAATTCATTCCCTCCCGGACTGCGGGTTTGACGTTAAGTTGACACGCCTTGGGCTCTGGGAGTGTCTCTGCATAAATTGTGTGCGATCGACCGAATTTGATAGGATAATAAATTACCGATTACTAATTACCAATTACTCCAGATTATGAATATTGTTTCTGTGTTACAAGTTATCTGGTCTTTGTCTGCTTTAGGACTTGTGATTTTTGTGTTGCTGCACAGTCCTAAAGGCGATGGTATTGGAGGGATTGGCGGACAAGCTCAATTGTTTACCAGCGCCAAGAGTGCAGAAACGAGTCTGAACCGGATTACTTGGGGTCTGTCTATTGTTTTTATGGGTTTGACTGTGATTTTGAGTGCTGGTTGGTTGGCGCCTAAGTTATAAGATTTGGATTTTTAACCGCAGATAGCTCACGGGCGAGACGCCCGTGCCACATAAATAAATTATTGTGGGGTGGGCTTCTAGCCCGCCCTAAAAATGAAATTTAAGTGCAGTCAGAAAAATGCGGTTGTGGAAAGTGACAGTAAAACCTCGATTGCTGTCTGGTTTGGGATTGGCTTTATGTTGTTTTAGCTTCATAATTTTTACTCAGGTTAATACTCCGGCGGCGACTCTTTCTTCTCTCCCGAATAGTTTGCCGAATCCACAGGTTCACCCTTTGCCGCCAACGCTAGCAAATTGGCGAGATTCCACAAATAGTGGTGATTATTTTGACCAGGTTAAGCCACCGAATTTCGGTCATTTGTTGTGGTCTAAGTTTCCGATTCAGGTTTATGTGGAGCGTCCAGTTGATGCTAATAAGTCTGAAGAATGGGTAGCGGCTGTGTTGGATGTGGTGCGGGAATGGGGGGTTTATTTGCCTTTGGAAGTGGTGGATAGTTCGGAGGTGGCTGATATTAGGATTTTACGTCGGGCTCCGCCTTTGCGTCAAGGGGTTTTGCGATCGCGCTCTGGAGAGGCTACCTATGAATTGTACGCCCGTCGGGATGGGGATAAAACTGTGTTATCTCATCGGTTTTCGGTTTATTTGAATCCGAATCAAGTGGGTAAGTATATTCCGGCGACGGCGCGGCACGAGTTGGGTCACGCTTTGGGAATTTGGGGTCACAGTTTGATGGAAACTGATGTGCTTTATTTTTCTCAGGTGAGAAATCCTCCGCCTATTTCAGCCAGGGATGTTAATACTTTGAAGCGGGTTTACGAACAGCAGACTCGGTTAGGGTGGGAATTTCAGAGACTCGGCGATTGATATCATTTCCGGTTACACCGGAATGATGTTGACGGTTGACGGTTGACTGTTCACGGCGTCAACAGTCAACCGTCAACCGTCAACAGTGAACTCGAATTTACTATTCCGATGCTAACGGATTTGATATGAAACTGCATCTCTCCAAATTAAGTTCGCTTAGGCGGACTAAAAAAACATAATAGTTAATAGGAAATATCAGAAAAATGAAAGATGAATGTTTTGGAATTGTGCCGATTTGTGGAAAGGAAGCTGATGCTTTGTTTTTGTTGATTCAACATCAAGCGGGACATTGGGCGTTTCCGAAAGGTCACGCGAACCCCGGGGAATCTCCTGCGGAAACTGCAAGGCGGGAATTTGAGGAGGAAACAGGTATATCGGATTTTGAAATGCTGGATGAGCCGAGTTTTACGGAACACTATTCTTTTGTTAAGGATGGGGAGCCGATTGAAAAGACTGTCACTTATTTTTTAGGTTTTGTCAATTCGGTGGAAGTTGTTTTGCAAGAGGAGGAAATTCAAAATTCTGCTTGGCTTCCTTTTGAGGAAGCAGTTAAACGGATTACTTTTGATGCAAACCGCCTAATGTTTGGGGAAGTTAAGGCATATTTGGATGGCAGGAAGTTAAAAGTCGGCGGTTGAAACCGAGGCTATACAAAGGAAGTCACTCTGTAAGAGACTAAGAAAATTGAGGCAGGATTTGGTATAAGTCAATATGGTTCAGTTAAGCCCGATCCCCCCTAGCCAAGGGCGGGCACGGAGGCACCGCCCCTACGAAGGGGGGGACAAGAAGTTACTCAAAGTCCCCCTTCTTAAGGGGGATTTAGGGGGATCTCCGGGGAATAAACAGTTTTAACCCAAGCGTATTGGGGTATAAGTTCTGATTGAAAAACCCGGTAACTTTTGCGATACCGGGTTTATTAAGTGTCAGATTCTGTGGGCGACTCCTGCCGCCAATCTGAGGTTATTTGTTCGTTTTCTGAGCTTCGGCGTGGTGTTGCAAGCGAGAAAAAACGTTGTAGGCGTCGGGGCCGGGAGTATCGTGTTCGCCAGAGCCGTCCATGGGGCCGTCAATGGCTTTCCAAGCAGGAATTCCGCCTTTTAGTTCGGCTACTTTTTGAAAGCCTGCTGCGCGGAGAAGATTGGCAGCTTCGGCGGTTTGTTGGTCGTTTTCGCCGTAGATGTAGATATCGCGGATGGGTTCTAAACTCGATTGTGCTCGAGCTACTAATTCGTCCATTGGCATCATTACCGCGCCGGTAATGTGGCTTTTGGTGAAGCTTTCAAAATCACGAGCGTCGATGATTGTGAGTCCGGGTTCGCCCCAATCTAAACGGGCTTTGAGGTCGTGGCTAGATGCTTGAGCTTTTAAACCAGGAGGGGTGGGAGTCAAATCGGGAAGTTTTTCTTTGATGTCGGAAATTTGGTCGGGAATATTTTTCATCGGTAAAATGTTGTTCAATTTTTTGATTGCTATTGCAATGTAACAAGAGGTTGAGGTTGAATTCGTCTTTCTAAAGGCTGAACCTGGCATTGAACTAAAGTCGCAGTTAAGCTGGGTTGCAGGTTGTTAGCTGCGGTTGGGATCGCTAGATTTGTTGAGTTTGCTAGAGGAAAGCGGGCTGTGCTTCAGATTGTTCGATCGCATTTGCTGTGGAGAATTTGAAGTGCGATCGCTCGTTAGATTACGTATTCTATCAAACGATTTCCTTTTAGTCAATCACAATTATTTTGAAATGAAATTGGTCGAAGTTGCGTACAGCCTCGCGCGGGATTTTACGGAAAAGCGGAGAGGTTTGGCAGCAAGATTTATGATAAAATTTGATACTAAGAACAAGTATTTAAAGGTCTGAATATGTCTGAGAATGATGAAATTCCGGTGTCTAACACTTTGACACCGGAAGAGCAAGCGGTGTGGGATGCGAAGGCAAAAGTTCGGGTACTGCTGAATTTGTGGGATTTGGGCGGCGGGAGAATGAAGGTGAAAAAGGGGGATTTGACTAAGCGGATTGTGCGGACTAATGAGACGAGTCAGAGATATGTGGAAGTGCTCGGCGAGTTGCAGGCGACTGGGGCGATCGAGTATTCGCTGGTAAATCGGGTGACGCTGGTGGAATTGAGCGCTAAGGGGAAAGAAGTTTTAGCGCAGGGGCTCAAAAGTCGGGATTCTTTGTTTGAGTTTGATGGTTCTCAAATTGGTACTCGGCTGGGAAATTCTTTGTTGAAGTGGATTCGCCATCAGGATGGTGCGGCGAGTGTTGCGGTTGAGAAGGGGAAGGCGGATGTAGGGACGATCGCATCCTATGACGATTTTAAGTCCCAAGCCCTTGCCCTATTTGAGAAATTGGACAAAGGCTACAACTACAGCGGACTTGTACCTATTTGGCATCTGCGCCGTGAGCTAGGGGAACGGGTTAGCCGGGAGAATTTCAAAGACTTGATTATGCAGATGCAGGCCGATCGTTTATTTTATCTCCAAAGTGGAGAGGCTCGTGGAGCAACTGATGAACAAAAGCAAGACTCGATCAGCGATGACATAAGAGGTCTTTTATTTTTCGCTAGCAAACCATCTTGAGATTGAGGCAGAAAACAATGACTGATCCGTATACACCGTTTGAAGAAGCACGCAAGCAACAGCCGAATCCTTTCAAATTGAAACCCATCGTAAGCGCGGATGAGGTTTGGGGTGAAGTCGTAACTGATCTCCCTGACCTCAACCAACAGGTTGACCAAACAATCTATAAAGCAATTTCTGAAGTCCGCCAAAAGTATTCTGATAAAATCGGGATTGCAGTCAGAGGTGATAGAGGCACAGGCAAAAGTCATACAATCCACCGGATATGGAAAACTATTGAGCGCGACGGTGGCTCTGTATTTGCCTACATTCCTCAATTTACTAACGCTAGTCGAATTGACTCCCATGTGCGGTTCCATCTTTCACTCAGCTTTAAGCACCAAGATGTCAGAGGAGTAACGCAATGGCAGCAACTTGCTGCGTCTATGATTGCGACTCTTAAGGGAACAGAATTTGAAGAAAAATACCAGCCCTATCTTGAAAAATGCCATCATCCTGAAGAATTAAGGAAATACCTCATTCAAAATCTCAACCAACCTCAAAGATATGAATTTATTGATGAGGTAATCGAAGCAATCTTAGAATCTCAACATGACCTTGACTTTAATTTTTTGAAAGCCGTTTTATTTCTCATATTTAGATCGGCTCCAATCGCTCAAGTTGGTATGGCTTGGATTCAAGGTATAGATCATCCTGAAACCAAGCAAAGGGGTTTACCAGAGTTTTCGCAGCAAGAACAAGATGCAAAGTCTATTTGGTTCATAGAGCAGATATGTAAGCTTGCTGGAGTTTCATCACGACCCGTATTGATTTGTTTCGATCAACTAGACCAAGTTAGTGTCGGTAATGACTGCGGAGATAGCGCTGCTCAAATAGTAGCTAGCTGCATAGATAGAATTTACTTTCAATGTAGCAATGTACTTCTCCTCTGTTGCGTTATTAGCGACACCTGGAAGGAAATTGAACAAATGGGAAGTGGCATACCCGATCGTGTAGGACAAAGGTCTGTAGCTACAAACCCACCTACTTCTGATCAGATGTTAGAGCTTGTTAAATTGAGGCTAGCTTGGTTTCACAGCAAAAATAATCTAAATTCTGATGATTACCCTAATTTATATCCTTTTGATGCTAATCAAATCAGAGGTATTGCAAGTAAAGCTGCTGGTGTGCGAGACTTGATGAAATGGTGTGCTGAACAATTTGATTCAGTGGAAATTGTAGATCCAGGAACTTCAACGAGAGACCAGAGCAACAATAAACAGCAAGAGTTTCTGGATTCTTATTCTGAACTATTGAATCGAGTTTCAGTCCCCGAACAAAACGATGACCAGTTAGCTGCTATTATTGCCTCTACAATGGCAATGATTCCTAAATGTGGAACAGAAAATGTAATAATTACTTCGGTTACACATATTAATCAGGCAGGTCACGATCTACATTTGATTATTGAGGGCCACGATTCTCTTCAACAAAAAACAGTAAGAATTGGAGTCAGAGTTTCCGAAACTTTGACGGGCATGACATTCAATGCAGTAATGCAACGACTGTTGAAATATGCCAAACATAACATTACTCGTGGTTGCTTAGTCCGCTCAACACCCGTTCCCCTCAGTTGGAAGAAAGGCAAACAGCTTGAAGAAAAACTTGTACAGGAACAAGGAGGTGAAGTTGTTGTTCTAAAGAAGGATGAGATCAAGCCTTTAGCAGCACTTCATCAAATTTACGAGGAGGCTGAGAACTACGGGTTTACTAAGCAGGAAGTGATTGACTTCGTTCAAGAATTAAACCTGGCTGCTAAAAATCCACTACTTTGTGAAATTCTAAGCGCTCCTACTTAATATGAATCTTGGAATCATTAAGGGTATTCAATTACCAGCTTGTGATGTTGACCTGCTAACATTAGGCAGGCTAATTGCTGTACCATTCAGGCAAAATATCAGAGAAGGTGAGGTACTGTGGCTCTATCCCAGTCAACACCTTCCTGATAATCTTAGCCTCGCTCAATACTATCAGACTCAATATTTGACGAAGGCTGAAAGTGCATTTGCTGAACTTCAAACATATCCTATTCAGATTAAAGTATGGGCGCGTTGTGAATATCATTGGCGGATTAATCCAGAGCAAAAGTACCTTCTAGAGAAGATTGCAAATTCAACCGTTTGGAAATTGGAAGCTTTGGAACATATTTTTGAACAATACCAAGTTCTCAAGCTATTGATTTTACGAGTTTATCGCCTGTCTAATCCTTGCATAGTCAATGGGCAAACAGAGTCAGGAGCATTCTATTGGCCGCAGCGTGACGATGTGATGGCAATGAACAGCGAGAGTGATACTCCGGTGATTTCTGAAGCTAGTTTTTATAAACGTAAAGCTCTCTTGGTGGCTGGAGAAGTCTATCCTTACAAATATTTAGAAGCTTTGCAGTTGCAAGTTGAGCAAATTGGTAGTAGCAACTTAGCTGCCAATCAGCTCAACGATGATATCAAAATATTTCTAGGTTGGTCTGAAAATTCACCAACAGCAAAACCAGACCGAGATTTAGCATGGATAAGTGCGATCGCACAAATTGGCAACTCTAGCGATGGTAATACATTTGAAAAGTTAGTCCGCCAAAGTTTTGTCAAGCTAGGTTTTGCCAATTCTAACACCAATCCGAAAGCTAGTCTCAATCCAGAATCAACAGGCGGCGCTGGTGGTTTAGACTTTTATTGCGAGACTCCATATCCAGTAGCGGGAGAGTGCAAAGCTAGCAAACATGAAAGTGTACCTAATAGTGTCACCGCTCAATTGGTTCATTTAGGCTTGACTCACTTGGGTCAAGATAGGTTCGATCGATCGGTTAAAATTATTTTGGCGGCTGGGCCTTTAACTAATCCAGCTAATCAAGCAGCTATTGGTAGTAAAATGAATGTAATTCGCCCTGAAACATTGCAAAGATTAGTTGAATTGAAAGCTAAGCAACCAGGTTCCATCGATTTATTACAGTTAAAACCTTTTTTGGAACAACAGCCGTTTGGTGAGGAAGCCGATGCTAAGGTTAATCGCTATATTGACGAGGTGCGGGAAAAGCTTAAAGTGCGATCGCAAATCATACAAGCAGTGAAACAACTTTGCTCAGATAGCGACTTTCCAACGGTTGTTGAGATTAAAGTTCAATACAATGCTAGATTTGCCGCCAATGATTCTAAGCTGACAAACGAATCAGTAAAGGATTTGACTATAGAACTTTCTTCACCACTGACGGGTTACTTAGGGCGAATAAAAGGAGACAATTGGCAAAGCGATCGCTTTTATTTCCTGCGCGACTTGTCGCTAGATGATTGAGATACGTCAAGGACGATTCCCTTCGGGATAGCTTCGCTTCACGTACTTCATCCAATTTCCTACACACCATCAGGATCTACGCCCAATTCCCGTAACCTCGCCGCCAACCTTTCCGCGCGTTGTTCGACTGTTTGTAGTTGCTGCAATTGAGCTTGTTCTGCCTTAATTAACCCTTCCACCAATGGCGGATCTAAAATTTCATTGACTGATAATCTCAAATTGGGAAATACTACAGATTCCATTTCATCACCCGGCAAGTAATTTACCTCTGTATAAATGTCATCACCTTCGAGAAATGCCATAACTCGCACCCGTTGTCTGTTTTCTGTTGGATCAACAATCACATATTCCGGTACGTTAGCTAGTTGGTACTCTCCTCGTTTAGTTATATAGTCTGCCCGCCGATCTTGGCTAACTACTTCTATTACTAATAACGGCGTTTCATCAAAGTCAAGTATTCCCGAACCACGTCTAGCAAGAGCTTGTTGCCACAAACTTTCTGTGCAAACAACTACATCGGGAATGCGAGATGTCGCCTCTTCGGTTCTCACTCCTACAGAAGTTTTGACGACTAAATCGAGATTGTGTTCAGCTAAGTAACGCTGCAATTTGTAAACCAAAAATTCGCAGATGCTTGTATGTAATGCGCTAGCCGTTGCCATCGGCATTAATTTGCCTTTGTACAATTCGTATTTTACATCGTCATTGCTTTGATAAACTCTGTACTCTTCAAAAGTTAATGTCGGCGAAGTATCGAGCTGTTTTTCTTCGACTGCTGGCACAACAGATTGAGACATATATTTTTACCTATCTCGATAGTTTGCTATTATACTCAATTTTAATTTTAACACTCAAGGCATTGAGTACCAAAAAATCGATCGCCCTTATTGACAATCAAGCAATTTGACCCGGTTAAATATTTGGTTCAGTTCACCATTTGGGCGATCGCCTCAACAAGGCTGTAGCTGCCTCACTGTCGAGAGGTTTAGAGAAAAAGTATCCCTGACCGTACTCGCAGCCGATCGCCCGCATTTGAGCCAATTGGGTGGCGGTTTCGACCCCTTCTGCTACTACCTCCATCCCCAAACTGCGGGCCAGCATGACGATCGCCCGCACGATTTCCAAATTTTCGCCCCTTTCCCCGATGCGGGAAACAAAAGAGCGATCGACCTTCAAAATATTAATCGGGAACTTGTGCAAATAACTCAGAGACGAATAACCAGTGCCGAAATCATCAATACACAGCCCGATACCCAAGTCTCTCAAATGCGAAAGCATCGCCGCCGCCGCTTCTCCATCTTCCATCACCACACTCTCAGTAATCTCCAACTTCAAACAGCGAGCGTCAACACCTGTTTCCAGCAAAACTTGCTTAATTTGCTCGATTGACTCGGGTTCCGCAAACTGCCTCCCCGAAAGATTTACTGCAACTGTCAGCGGCAAATTTCCCACAGGTAAATTCAAACTCTGCCACTTAATAATTTGGCGGCAGCTTTCGTTCAAAACCCACAAACCCAAAGGCGTAATTAACCCTGTTTCCTCCGCCATCGCAATAAATTCCATCGGGGAAACTAAACCCCTTTCTGGGTGCAGCCAGCGCACCAGCGCCTCAAATCCGATAACCGATCCGCTTTTTAAACAAACGATCGGCTGATAATAAACAGTAAAAGGACATTCCAATTTTAAAGTAGTCAATGGCGACTTCGGACGATCCAATCTCCGATCGATTTCACTCATCGGCGAGTTTTCCGCCGCCGTCCCACAGGCGAAATCCACTATGGGATATTTGAAATTTAGTTCTTCAACCGACTCCCGCAAATCGTGTTCCAAGTGCATCAAAGCCACAGCCCGAGTGTGCATCGCACTGGTAAAAACTTCGTAGCGAGCTTTACCGAGAGCTTTGGCCCGGTACATCGCAATATCAGCATCGCGCAAAATATCTCCCGGCCACTGATATTTGTCGGTACTTAAGGCAATGCCGATGCTAGCAGTAATTAAAACTTTATTACCTTCCAAATAAAGCGGTCGTTCGATCGTTTTGAGAATTTCCTTTGCTTGGGCGATCGCCTCATCAACACCGTGAATTTCATCCAGCAAAATCACAAACTCATCTCCCCCCAGACGAGCCACCGTATCGCCCGGCCGCAAACAAGTCAAGAGACGGCGGGCCACAGCCACCAACAGGCGATCGCCCGTGCGGTGTCCCTGACTGTCATTAATCACCTTAAACCTGTCCAAATCCAGAAACAGCACCGCAAACTGATAGCTCGGATGCCGTTGGGCGCGGGCAAAAGCTTGCCCCAACCTGTCAGTCAACAAAGCACGGTTCGGCAACTCTGTCAGCGCATCGTGCAAAGCATCGTGCAACAATTGTTCTTCAGCCATCTTGCGCTCAGTCACGTCGTGACAGTTGACCACAATTCCCCGCACCGAAGGTTCGTTGAGCAAATTCGTCGCCACCGCTTCCAACACGCACCAGGAACCGTCCTTGTGCTGCACTCGGTATTCCGCCATTCCCTGGCTAACTCTCGGCATTTGCATGACACCTTTGAACACTTGATCCACTATCAGCAATTCGTCAGGGTGAATCAAGTCAAATATAGATCGGCCGAGGACTTCCGCCGTCGGGTAGCCCAAAATCCGCTCTAGAGAAGGAGATACATAGCGGCAAAAGCCTTTCTCGTCGAGAATCACAATAATGTCTCTAGCATTTTCAATCAACGATCGAAAGCGCTTCTCGCTTTGCCGCAGCTCTTGTTCCGTGCGCTTTTGGTCGGTAATATCGGTATTCATGTAAATCAGACCGACAATTTTCCCCGTGCGGTCTTTAATAGCATCTGCCCGCAGCAACACTTGCAAAGTTTTACCGCTTTTAGTGCGCTTGGTAATTTCACCAAACCAAGAATAACCCTGGGCGATCGTGTCGAGTACCTCCCGGGCGACTGCGGGGTCAGCAAAAACTGCCGATATACCTCCGGCTAGTTTACATTCCTCTGCGGTGTCCCATTCAAATAGCTGAGAAAACGCTTGATTTTGATAAATGTGAGTGCCGTTCGCATCGCTGATGCCGATCGCGTCACTCGAACTTTCCACCGCCTTGCGAGTCAAAACCAGAGCTTCTTCTGCCCGCTTGCGCTCGGTAATGTCAATCCCTACCAGACAAGCTGCTTTGCCGCGATCGTACTTTTGAGCCACAATCAAATAGTATCCCTCGGACTCTCCCCCGTCGGTTTGTAGCTTAACGTTGAGTTCTTTAACCGCTTCCGTAGCGTCGCCGGCAAAAAACTCCACCACAAAAGAGTTAAAATCCGAGCTAGCGCCCAGAAAACCAATATCTTGACCGACAAAAGCCGACGGCCGCAAACCATGCAGTTTGGCTAAGTGCTGGTTAACCCCCAAATATCGCAAATCCGAGCTAATCCAAGATACTGTTCCCGGAACTGCTTCCAAAATCGTTTGCAGTTGGTCGTTAGCTTGCTGCAATGCTTGCTGCACTTCACAGATTGGTTCCGACAAGTCAGATTGAACTCCTACAAAGTGAGTCAAATTAGCGTTGTCGTCTCGCACGGGAGATAGCGATAATTTGGCCCAAAATGGAGTGCCGTCTTTGCGGTAATTTTTGATTGGTGTCTGGATTTCTAGACCTTGGCGCAAGGCGTCGCGGATCTTCGCTACAGTAGTTCGATCGGTATCCGGGCCTTGCAAAAATCGGCAATTACGCCCCAAGATTTCACGGGCGCAGTAACCCGTCATCCGTTCAAAGGCCGGATTGCAATAAATTATCGGACAGTCGGGTGCCTTGGCGTCAGCAATCACAATGCCGCTGCTAGTAGCAGCCAAGGCTCGATCGCGCAGCCACAGGGCTTCTGACGCAGTATGGCGATCGCCTACACCCCCCACTCCACCTAAATTAGAAATTGACTGGTTCTCCCGATCTCCCATCAGCCGAACTTTCAAGCAAACCTTTACAATTTCCGAATTGTTTCTTACTCTAACGTTTTTCACGACTCGCGCAACGTAAATTCTATCTCCGCATTTAAGTAAGCGGGATTTCACCTTAGTGGTTAGTTGTATTTTCTACCCTTGCTGTTGGGCATTTAAAAAAGCACGTCTTCACTTCCGCAGTGCAAAACCCTCAATTCTTCTCCCCCTCAGACTCTCTCCCCCTCAGACTCTCTCCCCACGCCCTGGCCATCACGATATGCAGCAGCTTATTTAGCAGGAGTTGCAGCTTGAGAACTCGGCGGCGCAATATTAATTAATGGCAAAGTTCCGCCTCCTCCCATTACTGTCGGAAACTGGCCGTTCCATTTTTCAATTGCTTGCTGCTGCAAAATTTCGGCTGTTAAAGTTTGTCGCTGCAAGCGTTGAGCTTCTGCCTGACCTTTAGCGCGGTTTATTTGGGCTTGAGCGTCTTGGGTTGCTTTTTTAACTGTAAATTCTGCCTGTTTAGCTTCTTGTTCTGCTATTTGTTTAGCTTCGATGGCTTTGCTAAATTCTGGAGAAAAGCCAAAATTTATTAACGAAACATCTCTGACAATGACCCCGTAAGGTTCCAAGCGCTTTTTGAGGCTGTTGTCTATTTCGTTTTTTAGTTCCGTGCGCTTAGTGATTATTTCTTCGGCGGTTTTTTTAGAAGTTGCTGCTTTGAGAACTTCCGAAATTGCCGGACTCAGAATGCTGGTAACAATTTGTTCTTCGTCTCCCACTTGTTGGAAAACTTGATTTACTTTTGCAGGGTCAACATTCCAGTTGACTGCCAAATCTGTAGTAATGCTTTGCAAATCTTTGGATGCTGCATCTGCTTTCAAATCTGTTTTTTGTACCCGCACGCTGAGAGTTTTTACAGAGGTGACGATCGGTAGAATCGGGTGGATGCCTTCATCTAATATCGCGTCTTGAACTTTGCCGAAGCGCATCATGACGCCGCGTTCCCCTGCGCCGACGAGGGCAAAAGGTCTTAAAATTAAGGCGGCGATGATGAAGACGATGCCACCGACGATGTAGAGAGCTAGGTTGTACTGAACACTTTGCATGGTTTTCATATGTTGATTCACCTATGTTGTGTTACTTGATGTTAGTTTTATATTCGATCTTATCTAAGATTATAACTTCATGTTAAGGGTGCAACAACTCATAAATTCATTGATTATTTTTCATAAAAGTCATATAGTTGCGAGGGTCTGGGAACCTCTTAGCTCGATGAGCGGGGATGAACAATGGCACTTGTAGCTGGGTGAGATTATTGATGAATAAATGTTTCAATCATCTTGACAAAGAGGAGTTTTTTAGATAAAGCAGAAGTAAATAGATATAGCAATCCTAAATGATTTGCGTAATTATTGTAGGGGCAATCCCCCCGTGGTTGCCCCGATAGATAGGGGTAGGCACGGGGGCACTACCCCTACAAATTTATCTGAATGATTTAGGATTGCTATAGCTCGATCGCTCTGCGACAAGGGATAAAAGGGCGATCGGAAAGAGAAAGCTTTCTAGAAAGCTAGAAAATCAGGATCGAATAGGTATTTTTTATAAATTTTGAGTAGAAGATTGGAGGTGCTTGCCGCTAAAACCTTTGGGGGTTGGTTCAAGCACAAGCGAAAGATAGAATTTCACTCTCCGACCTACAGACTCTATTTGTAGAATTGGCATCGGCCGGCCTTGCTCAACCCACCTGAGTAGAAAAAAAGACTCCTTGGGCAAGTTAGGAATTTATAGCTACAAACGATAAAAATCTGAGTTTAAAAATGGCCGAAAATAAGTTAAGCTTAGATGAGTACGGTTAAAGAAAAATCAAAATGTTGCAGCGACACCCTTGGCCGCAGACAGTTGAAGAGGCGATCGCCATTCAAGAACAGCTTCGGTCAGAGGTAATTACCGCCAATCAACTGGACACAGTTCAGTACGTCGCAGGCGTAGATGTCGGCTACGACGGTGTAAACGATGTATCGCGGGCCGCTGTAACAGTTCTGAGCTTTCCCGACTTACAGTTGCAGCAGCAAGCTGTGGTTCGCAGTCCTACAACTTTTCCTTATATTCCGGGTTTCCTGTCTTTTCGAGAAGTGCCGGCAGTTCTCGAAGCTTTGGAAAATATCAGTTTGAGACCAGACTTGATATTGTGCGACGGTCAAGGACTAGCCCACCCCCGCAGATTCGGTCTTGCGTGCCATTTGGGGGTTTTGACAGGGATTCCCACGATCGGCGTTGCCAAAAATCGATTTATTGGAGAACATTCAGAAGTCGGACTCGACCGGGGCAGTTGGGAACCCTTGCTGTTGGAGGGATCGACGGTAGGAGCAGCGCTGAGGACGCAAACAGGGGTAAAGCCGATTTATGTTTCGATAGGTCATAAGGTAAACTTGATAAGTGCGATCGAGTACGTCCTGCGCTGCGCCCCAAAATATCGCTTACCAGAAACAACTCGATCGGCAGACCAACTAACATCGGGATAAGTGGCAAGGGCCGAAGGCATCAAAAAAAAAGTAAAAAGACCAAAAAAGCATCCGTCTTTGGACTTTTAATTTTTGAGGTGGCGCCGCCCGATTCAAAAAATCCTCTGAGTCTACTGCCAATCAGCTTTCGCTTCCATCCTTCCAGCGAACTAAAGAATGACTATACCTGAGAAAGAGGTATAAAAGTTGGGGAGGTTTATAGAATGATTGAAAGACAGTAACCAGCTTAAAACATTGGCGGCTCTAACTATAGTGCCCGGGCGTGAACTATTTTTAGTTCACATTTGTAAATTATGAAAGAGTCATCCTGCGAGTTCAACCAAAAGCTTAGATTCGTCTGATGAGGTTTCATAATTTACCGTCGGATATCTCACCACTGACTGGGAGTAACCACGACAGTGGGAGGCGAAGGCGCGATCGAGCTAAAAAATCAGAAACAAACAAGGAGACAGTCATGGCTGAGAAAAGCAAACGCGGATTCGCTTCTATGGATGCAGAAAAACAGCGCGCAATTGCTAGCAAGGGCGGAAAAGCTGCACACGAGAAAGGAACTGCACACGAATTCACCCCTGAAGAAGCCAGACAAGCTGGTCAAAAAGGTGGGGAAGCTGTCAGCAGAAATCGCGAACACATGGCTCAAATTGGTCGCGAAGGCGGTCGGAAAAGCCGCAAGAGCGAAGCTTAAGTCTCTCAAGGCTGGCCCTGTAATGAAAGATTGCACAGTTGCAGCGTGAGAGATAGCACTAGGACAGTGAACGTTTGAGGAGGTGCGGCGATCGAAGTTACCAAGGTAGTTCGATCGCCCAACCTCCAAAATTTGTAACTAGCGCCCCCCAGCTTTGCAAATTTGAAAACCCCACAGCAATTAGTTTTTAGCAATCGCTGGCCAATCTTTAACGGCAATTTTTTAACAAAGCTGCACAGGGGTCAATAATTTTGCGGGAAAGAAAAGCTGGCAAGCGCGATTCAGTCTCTCAAAAAAAGCCAATACGAACACTAAAAGCCCCGAACTCAGGGCTTTTTTGTTTAGCTGCAGATAATATTTTCAGAACTTCGATCGAGTCGGCGTCAATAATTCTAATTAAGTTTTTTGGTGAGGAAGTCCGTCCTCAAAATAAATCAGCTAATATTTTTTTATATTTTTGAGTTAACTATAAAATCATGACAAACCAGCTAACTTTAGCATGGACAGAAGCTGGGGTGCGTCAAACTCAGACAATTGAAAACGGACAGCCGAGCAAAAGTCCGGGAACCGTGAGACTAGGGCGCGATCCGGCGAAGTGCGATATAGTATTTTCGCATCCCAGCGTATCGGGGCTGCACGTTGAAATATTTTTTAATCAGGAATTGCAGGAGTATGCAGTGCGGAATTTGCGGGAAAGCAATCCGCCGCTGGTAGACGGACAAATTCTCGCCCGAGGCGAAGCAAAATTGAACTCGGGAAGTCACATCCATTTAGGGCAAGTGCAAATCGAGGTGGTGAATGTGACGGAGGTGCAGGTAGCCGCGCCCCAGACAGTTTTGCTGTCTGGGCCTCCCGCACCTGGTAACTTTCAGCCGACGGGGCCTTCAAAATACGGTTTGCAGTGTCCCAAATGCAGCCGAATTTCGTCTTACGCGCAGTTGAATGCGGGGTGTCCGTGGTGCGGTACTTCTTTGGCGGCGGCGGCGAGTGTGATGATCTCTCCGTGAGAGTTTGAAAAGGGGAAAATCGGGCTATCCGCTAAACACTCTCAACTTCAAAAATCTTTTTTTGCAGAAAGCTCAAAGCCGACGGCTGATGTTTAAAAAATCATGAATTCTCAACCCTTGCGCCTGCGACTGACTTGGACAGATACAGCTACGGGGGATTGTCGATCCCCGATACTCGACTTACCCATCGCTTTGGGACGAATTTTTGAAGCTATGCCCCCCACAATCAACGGGGAACGAGTTTCTCGAATTGCCCTCAGCAGCAGTCAAGTTTCTCGCTTTCACGCAGTGATTGGCACCGAAGGCAACAGTATTCTACTTACTGACACGGGCAGCCGCAACGGTACTTTTGTTAACGGCATTCGCCAAACCCGTTGCGTGCTGGCAAACGGGGATATGCTGCAAGTTGGGCCCTACGCGATCGGCATTTCTTTTGCTGTGAATTCCCCTGAAATGCCGTCGGTCAATTTTCACATTTTCTTTAACCCGCAGACCAATGGGCCAGATCCCGCGTTGGGCCAGCCAGTAATGTTGCAGCTTCCTCAAACAAGTAGTAGGGGAGAATTTCCGCCGATCGAATTTTTGCAAGCTTCTCAAGTGTCAATGCGATCGGTCGAATCTAGGGGACTCCCTGTGGCAGAAGTTGATTGGGCTGCTGTTGGCGGCGGTTTGGGCAGCTTTATTTGGGTGGATTTGCTGAGAATTTGCGGCGTGAAAATCGATCGAATTGCGGTTTTGGGCATGGAAAACCAGCCTTACGCCCGCTATCTGCGTCTGTGCCTGAATTCTCAAATTCCGCTGCGGGAACGCCTACGATCGAATTCTGACTCTTGTCCAGACAACATTTGGGGGTGGCCTCCCTATGCTTTGCGGGAAGCTTGGCAGGAATTGCTGAAAGGGCGTTTGGGGATGTCGTTGAAGTTGATGTGGCAGGTGTTTGCTGAACCGACTTTTGCCGAAACTTATACGCCTCGCGCGGGGAATGTGTTTGATTCTATTGACAGGGAAGTCGATCGAATTGGGTGGAATCAGATGTTTCGCTACGGTAGAGTGCGGGGAATTCGCAAAACAGATGACGGCAGGTACGCGATCGCTTATTCTCGATCGAATGCGGATCACCGCGACCACGCTTTTTTAATCGCCAAATACGTACACTTAGCCACCGGCTATCCCGCCATTCAATTTCTGCCCGACTTGCAAGGTTACCGCGAAAAAACCCAGGATTTTGAGTCGGTTGTCAACGCTTATGAAAGCCACGACGGCGTTTACGAAAAATTGGAGGCCAGCGGCGGCAGCGTGTTAATTAGAGGCCGGGGAATTGTGGCTTCGCGGGTGGTGCAGCGAATTTACGAAGCGCGACAGCGGAACCGCAACATTCAAGTATTGCATTTGATGCGATCGCCCAAACCTCAAGGTAACAAATTTAAACTCGCTCAGCGAAGAGTCGAAAATCACTACGAATTTCAACCTTTCAACTGGCCAAAAGCTTGCTGGGGCGGGGAACTCCGCGTACTTTTGGAACAAGCCGCCCCGGAATTGCGGCCGCAGTTGCTCACAGACTGGGGTGGAACTACTACAGCCCAGCGCAGCGACTGGCGGCGGATTGTCAAAGAAGGTTTAAGTCAAGGATGGTATCAAATTACCTTCGGTGAAGTCGAGCGAGTCGAGCGCGACAGTCAAAACCGCACGGTGACGTACATACAGGAGAAGGAACTCAAGGGGCAAATTAAGTTAGAAGCTGATTTTATTATTGATGCTACGGGTTTGGACGCTAAGGTAAAAACCAGTCCCCTGTTAAACGATTTGGTAGTTCAATACAATCTTCCCCTCAACGGTTTGGGCCGGCTGAGTGTTAACAACGATTTTGAAGTACCAGAATTGCGGAATTCTTCTGGTAGCAACACAGAAGGCCGGGTATACGCAGCAGGCGCGATTACTTTGGGAGGGCCTTACGCGCCGGTAGACAGTTTTTTGGGCTTGCAATACGCCGCCTTGCGTTCGGTTGAAAGTCTGGCCGCCAACCGAGTTGCTGGTGTGCGGAAATTGAGCGTTTGGCGATCGTTCGTGCAGTGGTTGAAGTGGATTTTAAATAAATCTCCCGACTAACTTGAAGGACGAAGTTCGGCAACAAGCAATGTACAGGATTTAATGGATTTAACTGAGATATTGCACTATTGTCAATTACTTGTTTAGGAACAGGCAAGATGCCTGTTCCACAAGAGATGAATTTTATTGTGGAACAGGCATCTTGCCTGTTAAGCGAGAATGGTGCAACATCTCACATTTAATAGATTTAACTGAGATATTGCACTATTTCAATAGTTTTTTTACCGGCGGGCAGGATGCCTACCTCACAATAAAACTCACTATTTGTGGAACAGGCATCTTGCCTGTTCTTGAAAATGGTAAAAAAAAATGTCATATTTAACTGATTTAAACGAGGTTCCCATTCAATCTAAAATCTAAAATCTAAAATCTAAAATCGAACATCCTTCCCATTCAATCTAAAATCTAAAATCTAAAATCGCATGACTCCCACCTTATTCGGCCGTTGGCAAACTCGGTTACTGTTATTTGCAACCGTAGGCGTTTTAGTAACGCTGCCCTTTTTTCTGGGTTTAATTACCTCCCAATCAGGCTCAATCTTTTTCTGGATTTTAGGGTATGTAGCGATTTTTGGCATCGGCTGGGATGCTTTATATATATACATCCAGCAGTTCCGCTGGGATCGAGATTGGCCCGGCGCGTTTCAATTAGTCGCTGGAATTTGGGAAGCACTTTTTATGCTATTTTTAATCAAAATTCTCGGTTTGCCGGGGATACCTGCACAAGATTTTGACTTGGGAGCTTTTGCTTTGCATTATAGTTTAGTGTGGCTGGCTATTTATCTGGCATCCCAAACACTGATGCGGATTTTGTTTCCCCACTGGCGTTTCCGAGGCGGGCAATGGTTGTAATAATAGCTATAGGGGCCGTTTTTACCCACAATAATCGCCTCAAACCAATAATCTAATAAACCCGCCCCGGCTATTCTACCAATTCCCAATTCCCAATATAATTTCTAGTCAGGTGTACCGAGCCCGGGGCACCCAACATAATTTATAGTAAGCTCAACTCAAAATTGCTGCGATCCTTCAATGCACCATCCTCCTTGTATTTTCTCATTTTTTTCGGGTTCAGGCTTGCTCGATCTGGGTTTTGAGTCGATCGGCTTTAATGTAGCGTATGTCAATGAAATTTTCCCACCTTTCATGCAAGCATACCGCTATTCTCGGCAGTGCCTGAATTTGCCGGAACCAGAATACGGATATTGCCAAGGAGAGGAAGCAGATGTAACTCGACTTGTAGGGGGAGAAACAGCTTTTCGTTTGCGAGAATTGATGCAGGATGCCCGCAAGCATCACGATATTGTGGGATTTATCGCGGGGCCCCCTTGTCCTGACTTTTCTATTGGCGGCAAAAACCGAGGTGGGGAAGGAGATAAAGGTCAACTTTCAGCTTCATACATTGAATTGATTTGTCAGCAGCAGCCAGATTTCTTTTTATTTGAAAATGTCAAAGGCTTGTGGAGAACCAAAAAACATAAAGCTTTTTACAACAAACTCAAACATCAGTTGGCTGATTCGGGATACGTTTTTGCCGAACGTTTAATTAATGCGATAGAATACGGGGTTCCGCAAGATAGGGAGAGAATTATTTTGATTGGGGTGAGAAAAAACCTTGTCAAAAATTTGGGCATTTCCCTAGAGGAAAAAAGCCAAATGTTAGGCGAAAGTTTATTTCCTTGGCAAAGTCAGGTATTATATCCCAAATCAGAAATTTTTTCTCATCCTTGGCCTAAGAGAACAGCCTTTGCAGATGATGGTTTCGTGCCTTGTCCTGATGGCATTCCCCAAGATTTAACGGTAGAATTTTGGTTCCAAAAAAATGACGTTCTCAACCATCCCAATGCCCAACACTATTTCCAACCCAAAGCAGGCCTTAAGCGGTTTGCTTCCGTTGATGAAGGAGATGATTCAAAAAAATCTTTCAAGCGATTGCACCGATGGCGTTATTCGCCAACAGCTTGTTACGGCAATAACGAAGTTCACTTGCACCCTTACAAACTTCGCCGGCTTTCTGTTGCAGAAACACTGGCTATTCAGTCACTGCCAAAAGATTTTGCACTGCCGGCAAAGATGACGTTGACTAATATGTTTAAAACTGTTGGCAATGGGGTTCCTTATTTGGCTGCACAAGGTATTGCCAAAACAATTTTACAGTTTTTACAGACAAAATAAATAGAGAAATACGCCCAAATAAACCTTAGCATCAGGACTTTCGCTGTGGTGCGTGAGGGCGAAGAATTTTTTAATTCAAACTGTTGTGAGATTTTTAACACTCACCGACGGCCCCAACTACATTTTGCTGCCTGACGCGCGGTTTAAGATTGAGTGTCGGTGGCGCAAGTTACTAGCCGCGCCTCACACATTCTACAGATTTGTGAAAGTGTTTTTTTTAAGAGACAAGATTCTATGCCTTTGCAAACTATCTTGAAAGGCATTTGCGTTTATCTGCGGTTTCCCCTATCCATTAAAGATTTATGCAATAAGTCTAATAAACAGCAGAGGGTGCTGACAAAGAAAAAAGACGGATAAAAATAAAAGTTCACAAAGGGTTTAGACTTGTTATATAATAGTTGGTTAAGGTTGAAAACCTATATTTTTTATTGCCTGCAATTCGCCATGACCGTTAAACCCCGCCGCTATCACATCACTACTTTCGGATGCCAGATGAATAAAGCCGACTCGGAACGGATGGCCGGCATTCTGGAAAATATGGGCTTTGAGTTCTCGGAAGACCCGACCGAAGCTAGCTTGATTCTCTACAATACTTGCACGATTCGCGACAATGCCGAACAAAGAGTTTATTCTAACCTCGGAAGGCAAGCTCATCGCAAACGCCAAGAACCGGGTTTAACTTTAATTGTAGCTGGATGCGTGGCGCAGCAGGAAGGTGAAGCGCTGCTGCGGAGAGTGCCGGAATTAGACTTAGTAATGGGGCCGCAACACGCTAACCGACTTGAAGATTTGCTGGAACAAGTTTTTGAGGGCAATCAAGTTGTGGCGACTGAAGCTGTTGAGATTATGGAGGATATTACTAAGCCGCGCCGCGACAGCAAGGTGACTGCTTGGGTGAATGTAATTTACGGCTGCAATGAACGCTGCACTTATTGTGTTGTCCCCAATGTTCGCGGGGTTGAACAGTCGCGGATGCCGGAGGCAATTCGGGCGGAAATGGAGGATTTGGGCCGTCAAGGTTACAAGGAAGTAACTTTGTTGGGGCAAAATATTGATGCTTACGGACGCGATTTGCCGGGGACAAAACCCGACGGCAGCAACCAGCATACTTTGACGGATTTGCTTTATTTTGTGCAGGATGTGCCGGGAGTCGATCGCCTCAGATTTGCTACTAGCCACCCGCGCTATTTTACGGAAAGATTGATTAAGGCTTGTGCGGAATTACCGCAGGTTTGCGAACATTTTCACATTCCATTTCAGTCCGGGGATAATGATATTTTGAAAGCGATGTCGCGGGGTTATACTCAGGAAAAATACCGCCGGATTATTGATACAATTCGCCATTATATGCCGGATGCTTCGATTACTGCGGATGCGATTGTCGGTTTTCCTGGGGAGACGGAAGCGCAGTTTGAAAAGACTTTGAAGTTGATCGAAGACGTTGGTTTCGATTTGGTGAATACTGCGGCTTATTCCCCTCGCCCTGGGACGCCGGCCGCTTTGTGGGAAAATCAGTTGAGTGAGGAGGTGAAAGCCGATCGCCTGCAACGAATCAATCATGTAGTCACAACAACGGCGATGGAACGATCGCAGCGCTATTTCGGACGCACTGAAGAGGTTTTGGTGGAAGTCCAGAATCTTAAAGATTCAACTCAGGTGATGGGACGCACTCGCGGCAATCGTCTCACATTTTTTAAGGGCGATATTGCGGAATTGGCGGGTAAAATTGTGCGGGTTAAAATTACAGATATTCGCGCTTTTAGTTTGACGGGAGAAATGGTGGAATAGTTTGGAGTTTTGAGTTTTGGGTTGAACCAAAAATAATGTTTGCCAACTCAATACTCAAAACATAAAGTGTAGGGTGTTAAATCGCAACTGGATTTGTGGGAAGAAGTAATTTAACATCAGCAGCAAATTATGCTGAAAATAATTCGCATTTTGCTGCCCACAACTCTTCCTAAAAATAAGCATAACTGGAGTATTGAGTTCCGGGAATATCTAAGTGCGCGAAAAGACGATGAAGGAAATAAACTGTTTCAAGCCAGGGCAAGAAACCGGAATCGAATGCGGAGGGAAATGATGCAATTTTCGATAAAATGTGGCTGTTTGCTGTGGATTCTGGCGACGTTTTAAGTGAAAATGACCGGGGGGGAATTCAGGCTTTTCACAGGCGGGAGGGGGATTTTAACGGCAGAGATCGCAGAGGAGAGAGAGGAAGAGTGGAACAGAGGAGATAAATAGTCTTAAAGCGGTTCGTCTCTGCGTTAGCTGCGCTAACTGCGTGTATATTTGTCGAAAAGTCCTAGGAGTGGTGAAAAATGACAACGATGCGGATCGGGCTATTGTTCGGGGGGCGATCGGGCGAACACGAAGTCTCAATTAGTTCAGCGCGGGCGATCGCCCGTGCCCTCGCTGCTGACGAAAATGCCTCTAAATACGAAGTTCTGCCCTTTTACATCCAAAAAAACGGCCGTTGGCTGTCGGGAACATTACCTCAACAAGTCTTAGCCAGCGGAAAACCTCTGGAAATAGAGGAACAAGCAGGACAAAACGACTCTCCCGCTGGACAGTTTCCTAATTTTAATGCCGTAGACGTTTGGTTCCCTGTTTTGCACGGGCCAAACGGCGAAGATGGTACGGTGCAAGGATTGCTGAAATTAATGCAAGTTCCTTTTGTCGGTTCCGGGGTTTTAGGTTCGGCGCTGGGAATGGATAAAATTGCGATGAAAATGGCTTTTGCTCAGGCTGGTTTGCCACAGGTAAAATACATCGCTGTCAACCGTTCAGAAATCTGGTCTAATCCTTGCGTTTTCCCCAAACTGTGCGACAAAATTGAAGCTGATTTGGGCTATCCTTGCTTTGTAAAACCCGCTAATTTGGGATCGTCAGTGGGAATTTCTAAAGCTCGATCGCGCGCTGAATTAGAAGCAGCTCTCGACAGCGCCGCCAGCTACGACAGGCGGATAATTGTCGAAGCGGGTGTGGTTGCTAGAGAATTAGAATGTGCAGTTTTGGGCAACGACAACCCCCAAGCTTCAACGGTGGGAGAAATTACTTTCCAAAGCGACTTCTACGACTACGAAACTAAATATACCCAGGGACAAGCCGACTGCTCAATCCCGGCAAAAGTCAGCGGTGCGATCGTCTCCCAAATCCAAGAAATGGCAGTGCAAGCATTTTTGGCTATAGACGGGGCAGGTTTAGCGCGAGTAGACTTTTTCTACATTGAATCCACCGGAGAAGTTTTGATTAACGAAATCAACACTTTTCCCGGCTTTACAGCTACCAGTATGTATCCGCAAATGTGGGCAGCGGACGGCATTTCTTTCCCTGAATTAGTAGACCGTTTAATTCAATTAGCTCTTGAACGGCACGGGGAAAAAGGTTGAATCGTGCGCTGCAAACTGCTGCCTTGCCAACAGCAACAAATATTTTTTTCGCGGGTGATATATCCATACCAGCGGAAACGATATAACATGGTTGTGGCAGGCACTGCCTGCCAGCAACCAAATTTTCGCTGCTGGTCGATCGACTGGGAATTTTCAGCAGTCGGGTATAAATTAAATGCACCCTAAAATGTTTAAGCGAGAACGGCGAATAGCAGCGTCAATAATCTCACATCTTGCATCTCAAATTTTAACTCGGTTAACTTAGATGAGACGTTTCACTCAACTGCCGCAGTGGTGGACTTACGGACTGGTATTTCCCCTAGCGGTACTCAACTGCTGGTTAGCCCTCCTAGTCTTTGAATATTTTCGCGCCCTGATTACAGTTTTGGTAGTGGCTACAGTGCTGTCTTTTTTGCTAGATTATCCAGTGCGCTTTCTGCACAGATACGGCTTGAAGCGCGATCGAGCAGTTTTGTCGGTATTGTTTTTGACTTTACTGCTATTGGTGGTTTTAGGTCTGACTCTAGCCCCCATTCTGCTAAACCAAATTACTGAACTCGCCACCCGACTGCCGACTTGGATAGTTTCTGGCACAGAACAGATTGAAGCGTTCAACAAATGGGCGGAAAATCGCAATCTCCGCATTGATGTTAGCGGTTTGACTACCAAATTGAGCGATCGACTGTCAGCTCAATTGCAGTCTCTCACTGGCGAAATTCTCAAATTTGGCTTGGGTGCGGCAGACAGTCTGTTGAATTTCCTGCTCACAATAGTCGTGACATTCTACTTGCTCTTGCACGGCGATCGCGTGTGGGAAGGCTTATTTAAATGGTTTCCCTCCAAGCTGAGCCTTCAATTGCGAGAGTTGCTGGCGCGAAGCTTCCACAACTACTTCGTCGGTCAAGCAACTTTGGCGGGTTTGATGGGACTGTCTATCACTGTTACTTTTTTAATTTTGCGAGTTCCCTTCGGACTTCTGTTCGGTTTGGGCGTGGGTGTAATGACTATGATTCCCTTCGGGGCACCTTTCAGTATTTGCATTGTCAGTTTGCTGATCACATTAAACAACTTTTGGCTCGGCGTCACAGTTTTAGCTGTGGCTACAGTAATTGAGCAAATAATTGAAAGCGGGGTTGCTCCTCGGTTATTAGGCGGTTTTATCGGTCTCAATCCTGTGTGGATTTTAGTGGCGCTGCTGGTGGGGGTTAAGGTGGCAGGAGTAGCAGGTTTGTTAGTTGCTGTGCCGATGGCTGGTTTTATTAAGAATACTGTTGATGTTTTGGAAATTTCGAGGAACAAGTCGAGGGAAGTCGATTCGGTTAGTTCCATTGAACCTATGGAGCAGTAAAATTCCTCCATAGGTTCAAATTTGAGATTTGAAGAGAGTTTTTGCCGGCTATTTTGACTAGGGTTTAGTTGGTACTTTAGCTTGAGGCTTTAGAGGTTTTTTACTTCCTGCTTTAGGGTGAGGCTTTCCGGTGCTTTAGCTGCTATCCTTCCTGGATGCAGGCGGGATTAAAAACCTCGTTTCTAGGTTAACGTCAATCGCTCACAACGAAGATTTTGCGTAGAAACCTGGTTTTTTTGAGGGCAGGATTGTTGTTGACTTCGGATATCAATCCTGTGAAAAGTTTGCGGGAAATGCGGAATATGCGGCCTGGCTAGCGTAGTTTGTATTATCGCGCTCAGACAGCAATTCGCCAGTGCCGACCCAGTTCGCTCGCACTCAAAAGCTCGATTTCACAAACAATTTGCCAGCGACTGTCCGGTTTCTACCCCAGCTTGTAGGGTAAACCCCACCAGTCAAGCAGAGCTCATCAATGCTTGAATTAAAATTAAAGAACCTTAAGTTGTAATTAAATTACAGTAGGTGCTAAAAATGCAAAATCCTAATTATAACTCTCGCTCTAACTCCCACCAACTCAATACTATGTCAACCAAAAATATGCCTGCTAAAACTGTGCGTTCTCGCCATTTCTCGTTGCCGAAAAAACTGGCTTTTTTATCCCTCATTTTGCTCGGTTCCACCGCAACTGTTGGGTGCAACGCCATAACTTCTCAAGTTCCTGGAAGTTCTAACGCCATTCAAGCTGAACCTTCAACTACAGCGCCAATCTCAGCATTGCCTGCGAATATACTGCCCTCTCAAGACTCTAATTTTGTTACTAAAGTTGTGCAGGAAGTCGGCCCGGCAGTGGTGCGGATCAATTCGTCTCGCACGGTGACGAACCAAGTTCCAGATGAGATACCCGAGCAATTCCGGCGCTTCTTCGGTTCGGAATCTCCCATTCAACCGGGAAATCGAGTAGAACGGGGTTCTGGTTCGGGTTTTATTTTTGGTTCTGACGGTCGCATTTTGACTAACGCTCACGTCGTTGACCGCGCGGATACGGTGACGGTAAAACTCAAGGATGGCCGCGAATTTGTCGGCAAAGTTTTAGGCGTAGATACAGTTACTGATGTGGCTGTTGTTAAAATTGAAGCTACTAATTTGCCTGTGGTGAGTTTGGGCAAATCTGAAGAATTAGAGCCGGGAGAATGGGCGATCGCGATCGGTAATCCCCTCGGTTTGGACAATACTGTGACTGTGGGCATTATTAGCGCTACAGGCCGTTCTAGCGCCGATGTCGGTGTTCCTGACAAGCGCGTCAGCTTTATTCAAACCGACGCTGCGATCAATCCCGGCAATTCCGGCGGCCCGCTGCTGAACCAGCGCGGTCAAGTTATCGGCATGAATACGGCGATTATTCAAGGCGCTCAAGGATTGGGTTTTGCTATTCCGATCGATCGAGCACAACAAATTGCCGACCAATTAGTAACAGCAGGAAAAGCCGAACATCCTTATCTCGGCGTTCGGATGTTGAGCATTACTCCCGAAATCAAGAGAGAATTTAATCAAAATCCCAACACCAAATTGAGGCTGACTGAAGATAAAGGCGTGTTAGTTTTGGGGGTTGCGAAAAATTCTCCCGCAGCACAAGCTGGAGTTCGCCTTGCCGATGTCATCAAGAAAATCAACGGTAAAGAAGTCAGCGATGCTGGCAGCGTACAAGAAATTGTTGAGAAAAGTACCGTGGGCAGCGATCTGCAGCTTGAATTAAGCCGCGGCGGACAACCTGTCACTGTGGCCGTGAAAGCGGGTGCTTTTCCAGCGGAGCAGCAGCAGTAGAATAGTTGATTGAAACTTGTCTCTTGCACCATTGTCAATAATCCTTTTATGAACAGGCTGTCCGGCCTGTTCCACAAGAAAATTTATCTTTTGTGGAACGGGCATCTTGCCCGTTCTTGACAATGGTGCAAGATTTAAGTTTTAACCGACTTGTGCTGTGAGACGGGGGTTTAAACCCCGGCGGGATGTGGGGGGTACTCGTTATAGTAAGTTACCATAATTTATATGGGTTATTAAGAGGTAGAAAAATGGCTAACATTAATCGGAGGCGTACTGAAAATATTAACGGTAATTTTTATGTAGACAGTACCTGCATTGACTGTGATACTTGTCGGTGGATGGCGCCTGAAGTATTTACTCAAGAGGGAGAACAGTCTGCGGTTTACCACCAGCCAACTAATGAAGCTGAAGAAATGCGATCGCTCGCGGCTCTTTTGTCTTGTCCCACAAGTTCGATCGGCACTGTTGAAAAACCCACAAGAATCAAAGAAGTTCAGAAAAATTTGCCCGCACTCGTAGCAGAAAATGTCTATCACTGTGGCTACCACTCAGAGAAATCCTACGCCGCAGCCAGCTATTTAATTGTCCGCCCAGAAGGAAACATTTTAGTTGATTCTCCCCGTTTTGTGCCGCCGCTAGTTAAAAATATCGAAGCAATGGGTGGCATTCGCTATCTGTACTTGACTCACCGCGACGATGTGGCAGATCATGAACAATACCACCATCATTTTGGGTGCGATCGCATCCTTCATACTGACGAAATTAACGCAGGTACTCGCAGTGTAGAAATTCAATTGTCGGGCAGTGAACCGCATCAAATCGCAGATGATTTGTTGATTATACCTGTTCCCGGTCACACGAAAGGTCACACAGTTTTGCTTTACAATAACAAGTTTTTGTTCAGCGGCGATCATCTTGCTTGGTCGGAAAGTTTGCAGCAGCTAGTTGGCTTTCGCGAAGTCTGTTGGTATTCTTGGCCGGAACAAATCAAATCTATGCAGAATTTGGCTAATTATGGCTTTGAATGGGTGTTGCCGGGACACGGCCGCAGGTATTCTGCTGAGCGAGAAACAATGCGCCAGCAAATGCAAAAGTGTATTGCTTGGATGGTCGATGCTTAATAGATACTCGGCGGTTGAAACCGCTACTACACACACAAAGTCCGCCTACGCGGACTAAGAATAAGAGGGATTTTGTATTACGCTTTGGGAATCGCAACCAAAGTCATAGAATTAGCCGGGTAAGTTGCCTGAAATCCAGTCTCACTGACACCTAAATCGCTCTGACGGACGATCGCCCCCAAATTCGCCTCGCTGTAAGTGTAAACTTGAACTTTGGCGGCGGGGTTAAATCCTTTCAAACTCAAGTTGCTGGTGAAATTTTGGCTGGTTTTATTAATAATTACCCGCGTCAGAGTACCATCACTGCTGCGATCGGCTGCGTAGATTGACAAAAGCCCCCGATCTTTGCTAAGTGCGATCGCACCCAAGTATCGCCATACTTACCGTGTTTTCCGTCGTAATTCATGTACATTCGGAAAGCCTAAGCCCCCGGTTCCGATATACATTTAAATTTTATTTTTTGGGCGGGCTAGAGGCACCCCACAAGAGTATATGTGTAAGGTGCCCATTGCCCGCCCGGAGAGACTTATTTAACCTTGACTGTAAGCCTCCATTGGCAAACAAGAACAGACAAAATTGCGATCGCCAAACGCATTATCTATCCGCCCCACCGCCGGCCAAAACTTATGTTCGCGAGTCCAAGGTGCCGGATAAGCCGCTTGCGCGCGAGTATAAGGACGATTCCACTCATCAACCATCAGAGATTCTGCGGTATGCGGCGCATTTTTCAATACGTTATTTTGCGCGTCAACATTACCTTTTTCAATTTCCGCAATTTCAGATCGAATTGCAATCATTGCATCGCAAAAACGGTCTAATTCCTGCTTCGATTCGCTTTCGGTAGGTTCCACCATTACCGTACCAGCGACCGGCCAAGAAACCGTCGGCGCGTGATAGCCGTAATCCATCAACCGTTTAGCAATATCTTCAACTTCAATAGCCGCAGATTTTTTGAGCGATCGCAAATCTAGAATACACTCGTGCGCCACTAAACCCGCTTTCCCTTTGTACAAAACCGGATAATAAGATTCTAAGCGCTTTGCCATGTAATTAGCATTAAGAATTGCTACTTTTGTTGCCTCAGTTAAACCCACTCCTCCCATCATCCGAATGTACATCCAAGAAATAGGCAAAATGCTAGCACTTCCCCAAGGCGCTGCGGAAACAGCACCAACTGATGTTTGTTGACTGTTGACTGTTGACTGTTGACTGTTGACTGTTGACTGTTGACTGTTGACTGTTGACTGTTGACTGTTAAGAATAGAATGACTGGGCAAAAATTCTACTAAATGAGACATTACCCCAATCGGCCCCATTCCCGGCCCGCCGCCACCGTGGGGAATACAGAAAGTTTTGTGCAGATTCAAGTGACAAACATCAGCACCAAAATCACCGGGGCGGCACAAACCAACTTGAGCATTCATATTGGCGCCGTCCATATAAACTTGTCCGCCGCAGTTGTGAACAATCTCGCAAATCTCTTTAATTTCTTCCTCAAAAACGCCGTGGGTTGATGGATATGTCACCATCAAAGCCGCCAGTTCATTTTTGTGTTTTTCTGCTTTTTTCTGTAAGTCAGCAACATCAATATTGCCTTGAGAATCGCACTCTACTGGAACTACTTTCATCCCCGCCATCACGGCGCTAGCCGGATTTGTACCGTGGGCTGACTGGGGAATCAAACAGATATTTCGGTGAGATTCGCCTCGGTGTTCGTGGTATTGACGAATCACTAACAAACCCGCGTATTCGCCTTGGGAACCTGCGTTTGGCTGCAAAGAAATTCCCGCAAAACCGGTGATTTCTGCCAACCACTGTTCTAGTTGCACGAACATCATTTGATAGCCGCGAGTTTGATCGCGGGGTGCAAAGGGATGTATCTTGCCAAATTCCGCCCAAGTCACTGGCATCATCTCTGCTGTTGCATTCAATTTCATTGTGCAAGAACCCAATGGGATCATCGATGTATTTAGCGATAAGTCCTTGGCTTCTAAACGGTGCAAATAGCGCAAAAGTTCAGTTTCTGAATGGTAGCTGTTGAAAACTGGATGGGCGAGATAGCTGCTGGTGCGATCGCAAAAATCTGGTAAGGTCAAATAGGAACTTAAGGCGTCTGCATCCACTGCAATGTTGAGAGAATTCTGCCCGTCTGCCCTGATATAATCCTTCTCCTGGGCAAAAATTTTCCACAACTCTTCCACATCTTCAACGGTGACAGTTTCATCTAAAGTAATTACTACTGTCGAGTTATCGAAAACTCGGAGATTAATTTTCCGAACTTTAGCAGCTTCTAGAATTTGTGACAGCGGTTTGTCTGCCAATTCTATCCTCAAAGTATCGAAGAAATGTGGAGAACCAATTTTATATCCGAAACTTCTTAAGCCGGATGCCAAAAGTGCAGTTAAATTCCATACTTTCTCAGCAATATCTTTCAGTCCAGACGGGCCATGATAAACAGCATACATACTAGCCATCACTGCCAGCAAAACTTGAGCAGTACAAATATTGCTGGTTGCTTTTTCGCGGCGGATGTGCTGTTCGCGAGTTTGCAAGGCCAAGCGCAAAGCAGATTTGCCGTTAGCATCTTTAGAAACGCCGACAATTCGCCCCGGAACTTGCCGTTTAAACTCTTCTCGCGTGGCGAAATAGGCTGCGTGGGGCCCTCCGAATCCCATCGGCACTCCGAAGCGCTGAGTGCTTCCTACGGCTATATCCGCGCCGAATTCGCCGGGGGGTGTGAGCAAGCAAAGGCTCAAAATGTCGGCGGCTACTGTGACTAATGCGCCGACTTCGTGTGCCGATCGAATAAAATCCGTATAGTCATAAATTGCGCCGTCTGTGGCGGGGTATTGCAGGAGAGCGCCGAAGATTGTACGATCGAACTCAAAGCTTTGATGGTCGCCGACAATTACCTCAATTCCCAGCGGGTTAGCGCGAGTTTGCACAACTTCAATAGTTTGAGGGTGGCAATCTTGGGAAACAAAAAACGCTTTTGCCTTATTTTTGCTGGCGCCGTAACTTACCGCCATCGCTTCCGCAGCCGCTGTCCCTTCATCCAGCAAAGAAGCGTTGGCAATTTCCAAACCCGTAAGGTCAATTATCATGGTTTGGAAGTTCAGTAAAGCTTCCAATCGTCCTTGAGCAATTTCGGCTTGGTAGGGAGTGTAAGCTGTATACCAGCCGGGATTTTCTAGGATATTCCGCTGGATGACGGGGGGAGTGATGCAGTCGTGATATCCAGTGCCGATGTACGATCGAAATACCTGATTTTTTGCAGCAATTTCTTTCAATTCTGCCAAAGCGCTGTACTCGCTTTGCGCTGCAGGAAGTTGTAGGGGTTGAGAAATGCGAATCGCCGCAGGAACCGTTTTGTCAATCAAGTCATCGAGGCTGGAAATGCCCAAAACATTGAGCATTTGCTGGATTTCGCTGGGTGTCGGCCCAATGTGCCGGCCCGCAAAACCATCAATGGATGAAAGGTCTTGCTGCTGGTTGGGTTCAAGTTGAGGGCTGTAGAGTACCAAGGCTGATTCTCCTGAATTGACTTTTCTTCTTTGTTTGTAACATTTTGCTAAGAAAACAAGGAAGATTTTCTGCGTCTATCAAAGTCCGCCAGGGGTTGAAACCCCTGTCTCACAGCTAAAGTCGTATGAAGACGACTAAGCACGATTTTTTGCGTGTATCAAAGTCCGACAGGGGTTGAAACCCCTGTCTCATAGCTAAAGTCGTCTAAAGACGACTTGAGATTAATGTCGGCGGTTGAAACCGCTGTCGAGAGTCAAACGAAGTCTGCTTCAGCAGACTAAGAGATAAAGGGGTATTTAAGCCGGATTGGCTATCAGTCGTCTTTAGACGACTTGTGCTAAAAGCCCCGTGGGTTTCAACCCCTGGCGGATTGTGGAGGAATCTACGAGCCCCATGCCCTATGCCCTATGCCCTATTCCCTATTCCCCTTCCACCATTTTGCGATACTCCGGGGCCGAGAAAGCGTCATCTGCGTCGCTGGTGTTGTCAACGCGCACTTTCAGCAGCCATCCAGCGCCATAGGGGTCTTCCGCCAAATTTTCGGGAGACTCTATAATGTCATCATTGCGTTCTACGACTGTACCGGTAACTGGTGCTTTCAAGTCTTCAACCGCTTTTACTGACTCGACTGTACCGAAAGCTTCGCCCTTTTCCAACCCTGCACCCACTTCGGGCAAATCTAGAAACACGATATCGCCGAGTTGGTCAACTGCAAAAGCACTAATGCCGATCGTAGCTATTTCGCCTTCGAGTCGAATGTATTCGTGGGTGTCTAGGTATTTCAAGTCATCGGGGTATGTTAGTGCCATGTCTTTTCTCGCAATAAAAAAGTATTAGTTAAATCTTATTCAACTATGAGCCTTTAGTGATGGCTAACTCGAACAAAAAAAATATTAAACGCTTGCTTTTCGGAGAATTTTCTGTCAAACGACTTATGCGCTCTCTAATTTTTATTTACGCATTTCTGTGTTTTTACGGTTTCTTTTTTTCAGAACGGCTAATTTTTCAACCTCCCCCATCTAGTCAGAGTGAGAGCAGGGAAGTTATCAAAGTTAGCTCAGCTAATGGCGTGAAAATTTCTACTGTTCATTTTCCTAACCCGCAAGCTAAATATACCATACTTTACAGTCACGGAAATGCGGAAGACTTGGACGGCATTTTGTGGCTACTCAGAGAGATTCGAGATAGCGGGTTTGCTGTGTTTGCCTATGATTATCAAGGTTACGGCACGAGTCAGGGAAAGCCTTCTGAGTATAATACTTATCGTGATATTGATGCTGCTTACAATTATTTAACGCAACAGTTGGGAGTACCTGCAAACCAAATTATTCTTTACGGCCGTTCTGTGGGCGGTGGACCGGCAATTGATTTGGCTTCGCGGGAAAAAGTCGGCGGTTTGGTGGTTGAAAGTTCCTTTGTTTCGGCTTTTCGGGTGTTGACGCGGATTCCGATTTTACCCTTTGATAAGTTTGTAAATATTAATAAGATTGGCAAAGTTCGATCGCCTGTTTTGGTGATTCATGGTAAGGCTGATGAGGTGGTTCATTTTTGGCATGGAGAGCAGTTGTTTGCAGCGGCGAAGCAGCCGAAATTGAATTTTTGGGTTGATGGGGCCGGTCATAATGATTTGATAGATGTGGCTGGCGATCGCTATGCTGCAACTTTGCGAACATTTGCTAAGCTAGTAGATAAGTCTTCTTGACCAAGATGAGCAACGGGCTAGAAGCCCGTTCCACAACCACACATACACTTCACTTTTTTTTCGGTCGTTGCTCCTAGTCGGCCCCTGAATTAAGGCTTACTTACTTAATTTAACTGGGGCGGTTTTGCAATCGATAAAATGGTTTTTTTACCACACTAGCCGGATAGTTTTTCCCGCGAATTTCGACCTCTAATTGCTGACCGATTTTCGCTAATTTGGCCGGAACAACCGCGAGGCCTACTGCCCGATTCAAAGTAGGCGATAATGTACCGCTAGTAACTTCTCCTACTGTTTCGCCTTCAAATATCACCGGATAGCCGTGGCGCGCAATGTGCCGGCCCTGCATTTCTAAACCTACCAACCTCTTTGATACTCCACTCGCTTTCTGGTGTTCCAAAACCTCGCGACCAATAAAATCGCCTTTGGTGTCGAGGTGAACTACCCAACCCAATCCAGCCTCTAAAGGCGTGATATTGTCGTCGATATCTTGACCGTAAAGAGCCATTGCTGCTTCTAAACGCAAGGTATCTCTCGCGCCCAATCCGCAAGGAACAACGCCAGCAGCTAACAATTTTTGCCACAGTTCTTTTCCTACTTCGGCATCCACCATGATTTCAAACCCATCTTCGCCGGTGTAACCAGTTCGGGCGATAAAACTCGGCTGTCCCAACAGATTTGTTTCTAAGTGACCGAATGCCTTAATTGGTGCGAGGTTGTCTTCCACAAAAGGCTGGAGATAGTTAACAGCTTCCGGCCCTTGAATTGCAATTAAAATTTTATCTTCGGAGAGGTCTGTAAAACTGAGTTCGCTCAATTCTAAGTGAGTGGCGATCCATGCTTTGTCGGCGATGCGAGTGGCGGCGTTGACAATGATTACTGCACGTTCTTCGCTAGTGATAGGGTCTGGTTCTTGGCAGTAGAAAATAATGTCGTCTAAGATGCAGCCTTGGGCATTTAGCAAGACTGTATATTGAGCTTGGCCGGGTTGCAAGCGGCTCAAGTCTGAGGGTACTAAGGGTTGAAATTTTTCTATTAGTTCTTTCCCTCTCAAACCAAATTTTCCCATGTGGGAAATGTCGAACATTCCTGCTTGCTGGCGTACTGCTTGGTGTTCGCTGCTGATGCCTGCGTACTGCACCGCCATCTCCCACCCGGAAAATGGTACCATCCGGGCTTTGAGTTCTAATGATAGGTCGTACAGAGGCGTGCGGGCAAGTTGGCTCGGACTCTCTGGATTGCTGGATTCAGTTGACTTTGCCACAGGTAGCGCTTTGGTTGCGGGTAGACTGTTTTGATTTTACGGGAAAATTGGTTTTCGCGGTGTGTAGCGCGATCGAATTTAAGGACACGCCAATACTGTTTAGGTACAAGTCGCGATCGAAATTAAGGGCGCGGCAGTGCCGTTTCCCTACGAGTAAGGACACGGCGATGAGGAAACGGCAGTGCCGTTTCCCTACGAGTAAGGACACAGCAGTGCCGTTTCCCTAATATTGTTTATGGAGAATAGCGGGCTCGAACCGCTGACCCCTACAATGCCATTGTAGTGCTCTACCAACTGAGCTAATTCCCCTTTCTTTTCGCGCTCTCAATCATGCCTTAACTGACCAATATTTGTCAAGCTTTTTGGGGAAATTAGTTTTGAGCCCTGGATTGGCAAGGCTTTCAGCTTTTTCTTCAAAAAAGTCTCCTCGCTTCTGGACAATGGTCAATCCCCTACTATGATCTAGTAAGTGTGTTGCGATATTTCGGTCAAATGGCTCAAACAAGACCCCATGAGGAAGTAGACGACTAGCAGGGCGGCGGCTGAGACCGCAACTAGGGTGCCGGCTAGCATTAGTGAAAATTCCCGTTGCGCGATCGCCTCCTGCATTAGGTGCAAAGACCAGGCAACGAGGGCAACGTCAATTATTAAAATAGAAACCAGCATAAGTTACGATTTGTAACAGCTTACCTATTGTAACAAAACTTTTCGCTCCGTGCAGATAAGCTCAGGCGTATTTAACTTTTGCTGTAAAACCCGAAGGGAGCAGCGGAAAGCTACTAAGAAAAAATGATAGCTTTTGGTGATAATTACAATATGCAAAGTAAATGAGAGCTAGCTCAGCTTTAGAGGTGGCGTTTTTGACTCTTGAGCCAGCGATTCCCTAGGGGATAGCCGCGCTTCACACGCTTTTTTGAGGGGTCAGGGTGCGTTAGCGAAGCCCTCGAAGAGGATCGACCTTTGAGTATAAGTGATTTGATAGCAGAAGGTCTGAGCGGCTGTTGCACTTGGATGCTGTAAAATTAAGTTTATTAACCTGCTTGAAAAAATGACAAATCGCTCTAGTCGCGCCCTTTTTCACAGCAAAACACTCAACACTGCTTTGCGTGCTTTTAGCTTTCCGCCAGATATGGAAGTGCGCCACCAAAAATTGGGAACGTGGATTGCTGCACTTAAAACGGGTACGTTAGACGAAATTAAAGAAGTTTCGCTGCACGGCAATTTTATTAATGATATTTTTCAGGATATTTTGGGATATCGCTCGGTAATTCAAGGTGCGGGGAAAGCTTGGGAAATTAACGCCGAACAAACGATATCTGATGGCGGCGGTTCTGCTGACGGGGCGATCGGCTTTTTTACTGCTGCTGACAATCCTAAAGGCAAAGCCGTGTCCCTGCAAGGTAAAGTGATTGCTCCGATCGAACTCAAGGGAGCGAAAAATGATTTAGACCGTCCCGCATCCGGGCGCTCGGAATCAGCGGTTGACCAAGGTTGGCGTTACGCTAATTATACACCCGATTGTCGCTGGATTATTGTCTCGAATTATCGAGAGTTGCGACTTTATCATACCAATAAAACTCCTGCTTATTACGAACAATTTTTTCTGGCTGACTTGGCGGATAGGGAAGCTTTTAAGCGGTTTTACTTTCTGCTGTGTCGCCGCAATTTTTTGCCTCAAAACCAAGCTCAAACAGTTTCTGTTATTGACAGACTGTTAAAAGACTCTGACGAAGCTCAAGAAGAAATTACCAATAAATTATATCAAGAGTACAAAGCAATTCGACTCGCTCTCGTCAAGCATTTTCGCTTTTCTGGGCCGCAGGATATCCCCAACCGCGATCGCGTACTCATCGAAAAAGCTCAAAAAACTTTAGACCGTGTTTTATTCATTGCTTTTTGTGAAGATAAAGGGTTGCTACCGCGAAACACCCTCAGCAACGCTCACGACCACAAAGACCAATACAATCCTAGATTAATTTGGGAAAATTATCAATCTGTATTTCGTTGGGTTGATGTTGGAAATGATGACCCTCCTGTACCGGGATACAACGGCGGTTTATTTAAATTAGATCCGGTTTTAGACGCACAATTGACTGTGCCAAATCCCTTATGCAGTCAGCTTAAGAACTTGACGCGATTTGATTTTGATACCGAAGTTTCGGTCGATATTTTGGGGCATATCTTCGAGCAGTCTGTTACAGATTTGGAAGAATTAAATGCTGAAACTACCGGACAGGAATACAATCAGAAAAAAGGCAAGCGAAAAACTCAAGGTGTGTTTTACACGCCAGCTTTTATTACTCAGTATATTGTCGAGGTTTCTCTCGGTGGCTATTTGCAGCGGCGAGAGCAAGAGTTGCGCGATTTCTTCCTAATTAGCGAAGTTGCTGAAGTGTCGGTTCAGCCACCAAAGAAAACTGCAATTAAGTTTTGGAAAGCCTATCGAGACGAGGTGCTGCAAAAAACGCGCGTCATCGATCCGGCGTGCGGTTCGGGTGCTTTTTTGATTGCGGCTTTTGATTATTTGATGCAGCAGTACGAAAGAGTCGATCGCGAATTGAATGCTTTGGGGTATAAGCCAAAAAACGGCAACTCGCTGGAATTTGACCGAAGCATTTTAAGCAACAACCTGTACGGCGTAGATTTGCTGCCGGAATCGGCGGAAATTACCAAGCTTTCGCTGTGGTTGAAGACGGCGGAACCTGGTAAAATGCTGACTTATTTGGATGATAATATTAAAGCGGGAAACTCGATTGTCGCCGACAGTAATGTAGCAGATACAGCGTTTGATTGGCAGGCTGAATTTCCCCAGATTTTTGCTGATGGTGGTTTTGATGTTGTGATTGGCAATCCGCCTTACGTGCGGCAGGAGTTGCTATCCCCAATTAAACCATACTTGCAAGAAAATTATGAATCATATAACGGCGTAGCAGACCTTTATACTTACTTTTATGAACTCGGATTAAACATTCTCAAACCGGGGGGAGTGCTTTCGTATATTGTCACAAATAAATGGCTGAGGTCTGGATACGGCGAACCTCTACGCAAGTTTTTTGCCAGTCAAGGTTTACTAGAGCAAATTGTTGATTTTGGACACGCGCCAATTTTTGAGGATGCTGATACTTTTCCCTGTATTGTCGCAGTCAGAAAACCTAACGCTTCTCTATGTATCTCTGAAACAGAAAGCGAGATTGAGCCAGGTAAATCTGAACCTAATTCGCCTGTGATTGTTTGTCCGGTTCCGCGCGAGGAACTTGCTAATATCAACCTTACACAATACGTTCAACAACACGGTTATCAAATTTCGCGAGATCGTTTCACTGCGAATTCTTGGAGTCTGGAACCTCCTGCTGTTGATGAGTTGATGCAGAAAATTCAACGAGTGGGAGTTTCGCTAAAAGATTTTGCAGGGGTTAAGCCTTATCGGGGTATATTAACAGGATTTAATGAAGCTTTTTTGATTGATGAAGCTACTAAAAATAGTCTGGTTCAAGCTGACCCTAAATCTGCGGAAATTATCAAGCCTTATTTACGAGGTCAAGATATTAAACGCTGGAGTCCAGAGTGGGCAAATCTTTGGGTTATTTTGCTGAAATCTAGCAGCGATAGTGTATGGCCGTGGAGTAAAGCAAACGATAAAGCAGAGGAAGTATTTGCACAAACATTTCCATCGCTGTATCAGTATATGAAGCCGATGCAAGAAAAACTGTCTAAGCGTTCTGACAAAGGACGTTACTGGTGGGAACTGCGTAGCTGTGCTTACTACAGGACTTTTGAAAACCCCAAAATTATTTATCAGGTTATTCAAACTTTGCCGCAATACGCATGGGATAATTCTAGTGCTTATGGAAATGATAAAACCTTCATTCTGGCTAACAGCGATTTATGTCTGCTAGGTTGGCTCAATTCACCGCTAATTTGGTGGTACAGCCATCGAGTTTTTACTCAAATGCTGTCAGGGGCAATTAGCCCAATGGGATATTTATTTGAAACTTTACCCATCGCACCACCAACTGACTCAATTCGTGCCGAAGTCGAACTACTTGTCAGCCGTTTAATTGAAATCACCCAAACTAATCAACAAACTCACCGAGATGTCTTGCAATGGCTGGAAATCACTTATTTAATTGATAAAGTCGGACAAAAACTAGAAGATTTTTCTGCCCTTTCCTTTGCCGAGTTCGTAGCAGAAATCAGAAAGCGAATGCCGAAAACTAAATCCTCCGATCCTCTCGGCGTTGCTGGACTGAAAGCAGTCCGCGAAACTTATAATGAATATGCACCGGCCATTCAATCTCGCAAAGCTGAGGCGTTGAGACTCGAACACCGTTTATCCGACTTAGTTAATCAAGCTTACGGATTGACACCGGAAGAAATAGATTTGATGTGGAAAACGGCACCTCCGCGAATGCCGATCGCCCGACAGATTTGATATAATGTTATATTTGCTGAAACTATTATATCAAAAATTTGTGTTTTTGGGGGAAGATTTGTTAGACTGGGATTGTTAGCTAGCGAGTCGATAGACCATATTGTACGCGAGGTGAATCATTATGCTCCAAACATTTGAAGGAATTTATAGAAATGGAGTCATCGAACTGTTAGAATTTCCTGAAAACATTTATGAAAGTCGCGTGGTGATTACTTTTTTGGCGGCGCCATCCATTCCTCGAACGCCTACATTTATCCAGTTTGGAATGTTTGCAGGTTCTCATAAATCCACCGAAGCTGATTTCGAGATTGCCGAATTTCAAGGGGATACTGACGATGAATTAGATTGGTCATAGCTGCCGATGAAATATGTCATTTAAAAGAGGAAAGCCAATGGTGACGAACCTAAATGTGGATACGGCATTGCTGCAAGAGGCGATCGAACTGGAGCGAGAAATTGCGATCGAAACCTTAGTTGAAATCGCCTTGCGCGAATACATTCAACGCCGCAAACAGCCACAGAATATCGAACTGAGCTTTGGAGAATCTCTCAGTGCATTTCGTGAAAAATATCAACTGCATGAACTGGGTTTAAATCCTGATGAAATTTGGGGAGATATTCGCGATCGAACTGCTTAAGCATCCATTGTGGTATGAACTTCTCCCTGGGGCAGGGTGAAGCATTTGGGCATAAAATCAAAGGAATTATTAAACCGCAGAGAGCGCAGAGGACGCTGAGGAAGAGAAGAGAGAGATGAAAAATTTCGATACCAAGGGATTTGATATGAAGATTAAAAAAGGGGCAACTTGCGTCGCCCCTCATCTATTTAACCAACAGGAAAATTACGCTTCCACAGCAATCTTTTGTTCCGAAGCCTCCGGCGAATTCGCTTCACTCGGCGGCACAACTTGCCAGAATTTTGGCAAATATTCCGACCAATTTGCTAAAATCTTCTCAGCTTTTTTGCTACCGGTTCGATCGCACTGAGCCTCAATCAACTCCTTCAATTGCGCCTCCCCAGCCGCCGTACAAACGCGCTGCATCTTCACAATCTCCCCGTTGACATGAGCCGGGAAAGTCCCATCTTCATCGAGGAAATAAGCCAAGCCGCCAGTCATTCCAGCGCCGACGTTGCGGCCGACTTTTCCTAACACGACGATCGCGCCGCCAGTCATGTACTCGCAGCAGTGATCGCCCGCACCTTCAATGACTGCTTTCGCCATCGAGTTACGCACCGCAAACCGTTCGCCAGCTTTACCCGCAGCCAACAGAGTTCCCCCCGTCGCACCGTACAAACAAGTGTTGCCGACGATCGCATTTTCGGAAGCATCGTAAGTCGCACCAGCCGGAGGTGCGATCGCGATTTCACCGCCGTGCATCCCTTTACCAACGTAGTCATTGGCTTGGCCTGACAGTACCAGCGTCATCCCCGGCAAATTGAACGCGCCGAAGCTTTGGCCCGCGCTACCAGTGAAGTTGAGGGTGATTTGACCGCTAAAACCGGTGTTACCGTGTTGCTGTGCGATCGCACCTGCTAAACGTGCGCCTACAGTGCGATCGGTATTCACCAATTTTACATTCTTGCTAACAGTGCCGTGATTGGCGATCGCACTTTGAATCTCAGCATCCGCGAGCAAATCGTCGTCTAACACTGGCCCGTTGGTGTGTACGTCGCCGTGGATCAAGAAAGATCGATCGCTCTTAGTATCCGGTAACTTGGTCAAACAATCCAAATTAATTGCTTGCGTTTTAGTTAGTTGCACCCCATCGCGCATTTTCAGCAAATCCGCGCGGCCGATGATATCTGCGATCGACTTATAACCCAATTTCGCCAGCAAACTCCGCACTTCTTGTGCTACGAAATAGAAGAAATTAACAACGTGTTCCGGCGTACCGGGGAACCGTTTCCGCAAGTGTTCTTGTTGAGTTGTCACGCCCACCGGACAACTATTCATGTGGCAAACCCGAGCCATAATGCAGCCTTCTGCAATCATTGCCACCGTGCCGAAACCGTACTCTTCGCCGCCCATCAAAGCGCCTACAATCACGTCCCAGCCGCTTTTAAAGCCACCGTCAACGCGCAGCAAAACTCGATCGCGCAATTTATTTTCCATCAGCACCCGGTGAACTTCGGTCAAACCGAGTTCCCACGGAGAACCTGCGTGCTTAATCGAACTCAATGGCGAAGCACCGGTGCCGCCATCGTGGCCGGAAATTTGAATCACATCAGCATTTGCCTTGGCGACACCGGCCGCTACAGTCCCGATGCCGACTTCCGACACCAACTTCACCGAAACTCCTGCTTTCGGATTGATTTGGTGCAAGTCAAAAATCAACTGCGCCAAATCCTCGATCGAATAAATGTCGTGGTGAGGAGGAGGCGAAATCAGCGTGACACCCGGTTTCGATCGGCGCAAATAAGCAATGTACTCGCTCACTTTCGCCCCTGGCAATTGACCGCCTTCACCCGGTTTCGCACCTTGTGCGATTTTAATTTCGATTTGTTCGGCGTTCATCAGATACTCAGGAGTCACCCCGAAGCGTCCCGAAGCTACCTGTTTGATGGATGAAGAAGCTGTATCGCCGTTTTGCAAACCTTTTAAGTGAGGTAGCGTTTGTGAGAAACCGGCCGCGCTCACATCGTTTAGCACTTTGTAGCGCACCGGGTCTTCGCCGCCCTCGCCGGAGTTGGATTTGCCGCCGATGCGGTTCATCGCAATCGCTAGCGTTTCGTGGGCTTCCGGGGACAAAGCGCCGAGAGACATTCCGCCCGTGGCGAAGCGCTTGACAATATCTGCTACAGATTCTACGTCTTCAATGGGAATGGAAGGGCGATCGCTCTGGAAATCCAGCAAATCCCGCAAAGCCGTTACCGGGCGGTTTTCGAGCTGTTGCTTGTAAACCTCGTAGTGATCGTAAGCCGTTTCAGAATTTTTGGAACCAATTGGTTCCATTTTTGGTTCGGCCCCATTGCCATTACTGTTAGTTTGAGCCTTAAAAGTAGTTACAGCCTTGTGCAAAGCCTTCGCCATTTCCGGGCTGTTCATGTGATATTCACCACCCCGGCGGTACTGCACGAAGCCGAAGTTTTCCAGCTTTTTGAGAATCAATTCTGGGAAAGCCTGACTGTGGAAAGACATTACCTCGTTAGCCAGTTCCGCCACACTCAAACCGCCGATGCGGGAAACAGTGCCTTTGAAGCCCAAATCGAGCAAATCACCGCCAATGCCGATCGCCTCAAAGATTTGCGCCCCCTGATAGCTAGACAGCAGCGAAATCCCCATTTTCGACATAATCTTCAGCAAGCCGTTTTCCACTGCTGTGCGGTATCTAGCTTGAGCCTGCGTCACGGTAATATTGGGAACTTTGCCGTGCTGCATCAAGTTTTGAGTCTTGGCGTCAGACCACCAAGCGCGCACGCTTTCCAATGCCAAATAAGGGCAAACAGCCACCGCCCCGTAACCGAGCAAACAAGCGAAGTGGTGAGTGCTCCAACATTGGGCGGTATCCACAACTAGGGAAGTTTGCATCCGCAGGCCGACGCTAATTAAGTGGTGGTGAACCGCACCAACTGCCAGGAAGGGCGGAATATAAGTGCATTCTGCACTCAATCCCACAGAAGATTCCCCTTCTGCCTTCGAGACTCGATCGCTCAAAACCAGAATCCTCGAACCCTCGCGCACCGCTTGAGCCGCCTCTTGACAAAGTTGCTCGACTGCGGTTTTCAAGCCTCCCGGCCCGGCAGCAATTTTGTAAAGCGTTGACAATTCGGTTGCGGGGAAAGACTTTTGCTCTTTCAAGAAATAAAGTTCAGCGTCGTTGAGTACGGGGGAATCAATTTTCATGCGCTTGGCATTTTCTGGTACTGCTTGCAGTAAATTGCCCCGCAGGCCCACATTCATCGTCAGCGACATCACCATCCCCTCGCGCAGGGGGTCGATCGGCGGATTTGTCACTTGAGCGAACCGCTGTTTGAAATAGTTGTACAGCAACTGAGGCTTTTCTGACAACACAGCCAAGGGAACGTCGTCGCCCATGCAGAAAGTCGGTTCTTTCCCAGAACTCGCCATCTCGACGATTACCATGTCCAAATCTTCGGCTGTATAACCGAAAGCAGTTTGGGTTGCTAAGAGCGTTTGCGAGTCGAGGGTTGCTGTTTCGGCAAAAGGCTGCGGTTCCAAGGTTTCGCGGTGTTTTTCCAGCCATTCGCCGTAGGGATGCCGCTTAGCAATTCGCTGTTTGAGTTGCCAATTTTTGAGAATTTCTTGAGTTTGCAGGTCAACTGCAATCATTTGTCCTGGCCCCAAACGGCCTTTTTCGACAATATCTGCTTCGGGAATATCGACAACTCCTGCTTCGGAAGCCACAATTACCAAACCATCTTTAGTAATGCAGTAGCGGGCCGGCCGCAAACCGTTGCGATCGAGCGTAGCACCTACTTGTTTCCCGTCGCTGAATACCAGCAGTGCGGGGCCGTCCCAAGGTTCTTGAATGCCGCTGTAATATTCGTAAAAATCGACAATTTCTGGATAGTCAGCCAAATCCGGCTGATTTTTGTAAGCTTCGGGCACCAGAATTGTCAGGGATTCCAGGGGGGTGCGGCCGGAGTGTACCAACAACTCCATCACGTTGTCCAAGTTTGCCGAATCGCTGCTTTCAGGATTGACAATTGGGTTAAACGTGTCGATATCAGCTTGACTCCAATTCGGGTGAGCTAAATTCGCTTGCCGCGCCTTCATCCAGGTAATATTGCCCAACAGCGTGTTAATTTCTCCGTTGTGTCCCAGCAAGCGCATCGGCTGGGCTAAGCGCCAGCGGGGCAGGGTGTTGGTGCTGAAGCGCCGGTGATAGACGGCAAAGGAGCTTTTATAAGCGGGATTTTTCAGGTCTGGGTAAAATTCTGCTAGTACGGCCGATCGCACCATGCCTTTATAGACGATCGTGCGGCAGGAGAAAGAGCAAGTATAAAAGTCTTCGCGGGTGAAGTTGGGGCGCTTTGACAGCTCGTGTCCGATCGTGCGGCGCGCCAGAAATAGGTGTCTGTCGAGTTCGTCTCCGGCTAAGTGCGGTGAACTGACAATTACTTGTTCGATTTGAGGTTGATTTTCTAGCGCTTGTTCGCCCAAAACCGACGGTACAATTGGAACTTGGCGCCATCCCAAAACTTTCAGCCCGCGATCGGTCAGAACTTGCTCAACCACCTGCCGCGCTATAGTCGCTTGAAATTTATCTTGAGACAAAAACAGCATTCCCACGCCACAGTTTTCCCGCGCCGGAGGCACAATTCCCTGTTCGGCAAACCAAGCATCCAGCAATTCCCAAGGAATCGCGGTCATTAAACCCGCACCGTCGCCGGAATCTTGGTCGGCGCTGCAACCGCCGCGATGTTCCAGACAAGTTAAAGCTGGCAGCGCTTTCTCAATAATCGAGTGCGTAGCTTCGCCGCTTTGGTTGGCAATAAACCCCACACCGCAGGCATCTCTTTCTTCCACTAACCAGCTTTGGCCGGCGAATGGAGTTCCTCGCTCAGTCTGATGCACGTTTCTGTTTCTGTTTGGATCGATCGTGTTACCCATGTTGATTGAATGTTATTTCCGTGATTGTGTGGTTGATGCGTTTTTATAGCTCGGAGAGAGAAGGCTGCCGAGCGGTGGGAGCCTAGTAAACTTTAAGACAGCACGTTGGAAGCTGATTTGATTAAAAATTTACGTCTATGCGGCCTGTACTTAGCACTGAAACCCTGTTTGCAGATTTTAAATTATCTCGCTCGCATCGCCTCGGAGATGTCTCCTAGAATACCCTGCTGTTAAAAAGCAGTGATTCTTTGGGCGATCGGCGTCCTGCAACTAGATACATTGCAGGCGATCTAGTTTTTTGTGTGGGTTTTTCCTGAGTTCGGAAGGGTAGCCTTGCGGACTCAGGTAGATAGTAACTTTAGCGTTATTTTGCTTGCTGCGCTGTTGAGTTGCTTTCGTCAGCGCCCGCAGACACAAAAGCCACCTGCCCGCTCAGTCGGTAGGTGCAATGTTGTAGCAGCGCGGTTCACAACTGGTAAAACCTGTCTTATTGTGCAGTCAACCCTCGGACCGCGAACATCAAGTTTATCAAAAAATTGATAAAATTTCACCGCTTACAGTCAGAGTTTGCGTGCAAGTCTTGTCAGCGATCGTCCAGAACTCACGCTAAGATGTCTGGCCGAAAAATGTTGACAGTTGTGCATAACCCTAATTTGTATTTTTTGAGCCACAAACGTTTGTAACTCATCAACGAAGCCTATTTCAAGGATTTCTGACACCTTGGGAGCATCTGATAGAGCCAGCCCAGCCTTTTTTACCGCGCCCAAAAACAGATACTTACTTGCTGACACGAGTCGTGGAGAGGCAAAAATTTTAGACTCTTGTTGAATCTCCCAGATTCATTTGTGCAGTAAATCTCAAATCTCAAATCGACTGACGCCCACAAACTTGGCAGTAGTAATTTTGTTTAGCTCAACTGTGGCAGTTCTTACGGATTTGAGTGGATTGGCATTTGGGACATTTCCTTTCTATCCATAATGATGCCACCCCTATTAATGAGCTTCTTAAGTTCCTCTTCAATGAAGTGCTGTCGTTCCATCAGCGATCGCGGAGTCATTTTCTACTTAGTCTCAACTCCAGTCTCAACATCTATTACATAAAATATTAAGTATTGCTCTTAAAATCGCTATTTCATAATTTGTTTTTCAAAATATATTAAGAAAAATGTAATTAATGAATAGCACAGCAGATAGAGCGAAAATAGTAGATATCAACTCTAAGAATCTTCAGGCTTTATAGAAGTAGTAGGAATACGTAGATATGGTTAGCATAACAAATCTTTTTCTAGGATATCACATTAACGAGCAAATATACGTAGGTAATCGCACTCTAGTTTATCGCGGTCTTCGCACTTCAAATGGGGAGCCCGTCGTGATCAAACTGCTGCGGAATGACTTTCCCCGCTTCAACGAGCTAGTTCACTTCCGCAACCAGTACGTCATTGCTAAAAACTTAGAGATCCCCGGCAGTGTCAAGGCATACAGCCTGGAAAACTACCATAACCACTATGCTCTGGTAATGGAAGACTTTGGCGGAATCTCCTTGAGTAGCTACCTCGCTCGTCTAGCAGTCGAGAGTAAGGAACCACTAGAAGGCTTGCCCGTTAACGAGTTTCTTCCCATTGCAATTCAAATTGCCAACGCCCTTGACGGACTTTATCGCCACCACGTCATCCATAAAGACCTCAAACCGGCCAACATTCTAATTAACCCCACCAGCAAAGAAGTGAAGCTGATTGACTTCAGCATCGCTTCCCTGCTGCCTCGCGAAACCCAAGAAATTCAAAATCCCAACGTCCTTGAAGGCACCTTACCTTACATATCTCCCGAACAAACTGGGCGAATGAACCGAGGAATTGATTACCGCACAGATTTCTACTCGCTAGGAGTAACATTCTACGAATTACTAACAGGAAAGTTACCATTCCAAACGGATGACCCAATAGATTTGGTACACTGCCACCTCGCCAAACAGCCACTCCCCGCCTCAATTGTCAACAAAAGCGTTCCATTGGTGCTGTCTGAGATGGTAAGCAAACTGATGGCGAAGAATGCTGAAGCTCGCTATCAAAGCGCCCTAGGACTCAAGTACGACTTAGAAACTTGCTTATCCCAGTGGCAAGAGACAGGGACACTAGCTAACTTTGATTTAGGGCAGCGAGATTTGTGCGATCGCTTCATCATCCCCGAAAAATTATACGGTAGAGAAAGCGAAGTATTCTCCCTGCTAGCGGCGTTTGAGCGCGTGAGTGCAGGTAGCGCCGAAATGATGCTCGTTGCAGGTTTCTCCGGCATTGGTAAAACCGCTGTGGTCAACGAAGTTCACAAACCAATTGTCCGGCAGCGCGGCTACTTTATCAAAGGCAAATTTGACCAATTCCAACGCAACCTTCCCTTTTCAGCATTTGTCCAAGCTTTTCGCGATTTAATGGGACAATTGCTATCGGAAACAGATGCTAAAGTTGAACAATGCAAGTTGGAAATTTTGGCAGCTTTGGGTGATAGCGCTGGGGCGATAATTGAAGTCATTCCCGAACTAGAACGTATTATCGGACAGCAACCGCCAGTCCCAGAACTTTCTGGCAGTGCCGCTCAAAATCGATTTAATTTATTGTTTGATAAATTTATTCAAGTGTTCGCAAGAAAAGAACATCCTTTAGTGATTTTCTTAGACGATTTGCAATGGGCAGACTCAGCATCGTTAAAATTAATTCAACTGCTGATAAGTGCTACTGATAACCGCTATCTCTTATTAATAGGAGCTTATCGGGATAACGAAGTTTTTCCAGCACATCCATTGATGCTAACGTTAGCAGAGATTCAAAAAACTCAAGCAAAGGTGAACACTATTACCTTAGCGCCGCTCGATCGAGGGGGCGTAAATTGTTTAGTTGCCGATACTCTAGCTTGTTCTAAACCGTTAGCGGAACCCTTGACAGAATTGGTTTATCAAAAAACTAAGGGTAATCCATTTTTTGGAACTCAATTCCTCAAGTCTTTACACGAAGATGGATCGATCGCTTTTAACTTAGATACCCGCTATTGGCAGTGCGATATTGCACGAGTGCGATCGCTAGCCATCACCGATGATGTGGTTGAATTTGTGGCGATTCAGTTGCAAAAGTTGCCAACTCAAACGCAAGAAGTTTTGAAGCTTGCAGCCTGTATTGGCAATCAGTTCGATTTGGCGACCCTGGCAATTGTTAGTGAAAAAGTTGCCGTAGAAACCGCATCCGCTTTATGGAAGGCACTACAAGACGGGCTAATTTTACCCATTAGCGAAGTTTATAAGTTTTATCAAGCAGAGGGGAATAGCGAATCGGTAATGGGTAAAGGCAAGCAATATGAGCAATTACCAATTACCCATGACCAATTGCCCAAATATAAGTTTTTACACGATCGCGTCCAACAAGCAGCCTATTCCCTCATTCCTGAAGACCAAAAGCGATCGACTCACTTAAAAATCGGTCAACTGTTATTAAACAATACACCCGAAGCCGATCGAGAAGAAAGAATTTTTGATATTGTCAACCACTTAAATGTGGGAGTTGAGTTAATTACTCAGGAGGCAGAACGGGAGAAATTAGCACGCTTGAATCTGGTTGCTGGAAAGAAAGCAAAAGCTGCTACCGCTTATGCTGCTGCAGTTGAATATTTCAAAGTTGGCAGAGAATTACTGACAGTAAATAGTTGGGAGAATCAATACGAACTAACATTAGCGCTGCATACCGAAGCAGCAGAAGCGGCATATCTAAGCGGTGACTTTGACCGGATGGAAGAATTAGCATCTGTCGTGGAAAACAGCGCCAAAACGCTACTGGACAAAGTGAAGGCTTACGAAGTCCAGATTCAAGCTTATATGGCTCAGAACAGGCTGCAAGAAGCTCTGAATATGGGACTGCAAGTTTTAAGACAGTTGGGGGTAGAGTTTCCTTCCGAGCCAAACCCATCGGATATTAGGCAGGCATTCTCAGAAACCTCGTCAATTTTGAGCGGAAAGCGAACTGAGGACTTAATCGATCTCCCTCAAATGACAGATCCTCATGAAGTAGCAACTATAAGGGTGCTGTCAACTGTATGGTCTTCTGCCTACATAGCGCTGCCGCCACTGGTGCCTTTAATAGTGAGCAAACAGGTCAATTTATCCGTCCAACATGGTAATGCTCCTGTGTCTCCCTTTGCTTATGTCTTATATGCTTTCTTTCTCTGCGGAGCCGGAGATATCGAGCGGGGCTATCAGTTCGGTCAACTGGCTTTACGTCTAGTGTCAAAGTTAAATGCCAAAGAAATTCAAAGCAAGACAGCCGGAATAGCTTATGCTGGCGTTCAGCCTTGGAAAGAACATCTCAGAAATAGCTTAGAACCATTGCGGTCAACTTATTTTGGGGGGCTAGAAACCGGCGAGTTAGAATTTGCTGGCTATGCTATCTTTGAATACACTTATTATTCGTATTTTATTGGGAAGCAACTAACGCAACTTGAACGAGAGATAGCAACCTATGCAGATGGTCTCAGTAAAATTAACCAAGAAACAGCACTTTCTTATCAGCAAATTTGTTGGCAAGCCGTTTTAAACTTAATAGGAATAACCCCTAATCCCTGCCTTATTAAGGGAGAAGTTTACGACGAAGAAACAAGGCTGCTACTGTATCAAACAACCAATAACTACCTAGCAATTCATTACTTATACTTGCACAAACTTGCGCTTTGTTATGTATTTGAAAATTACCCAGAAGCTTTTAAAGCTATCGTTCAAATAGAAAGCTGTTTGAGCGCAGCTTCAGGGCAGATAACTGTTGCCATCTTCTATTTCTACGATTCTCTGGTGCGGTTGGCGGTGTACCCTGATACTCCACAGGCAGATCGACAGAGCATTCTTGACAGAGTACAAGCTAATCAAGAAAAAATGCAGAAATGGGCGCATCATGCCCCCATGAATCATCTGCATAAATTCTATCTAGTGGAGGCAGAACGGCATCGGGTTTTAGGGGAAAAAATAGAAGCGATCGAGATGTACGACAAAGCGATCAATGTTGCTAAAGAAAACGAGTACATCAACGAAGAAGCACTTGCTCACGAACTCGCTGCCAAATTCTATTTGGAATGGGGCAAAGAAAAAATTGCCAAACCCTATTTAATTGATGCTTACTATGCTTACGCTCGTTGGGGAGCAAAAGCAAAGATTGACCATCTAGAACAGGGCTATCCCCAATTACTTGCTCAGATCCTGCAACAGGAGCGAACTTGCCAGAATCCGAGCGAAACAACTCACACCTCCAGCAGTGAATCCTCCATATCTAACACGAGTAGAACAATTATCGGTAGCACAAGCAGTTGGGGGTTAGTAGATTTGCCGACAGTTATCAAAGCTTCTCAAACTCTATCTAGCGAAATTAAACTCGATCAATTGCTGACTACCCTCATGCAAGTGGTGGTGAAGAATGCCGGAGCACAAACCGGAGCATTAATTTTGAATGAAGAGGGAAACTGGACGATAAACGTTCACTGCACAAACCGTCAAGACTGCCTTCTGCAATCAATTCCGGTTGAGGAGAGCGAAGTAATTCCTCTAACCATAATCAACTACGTCAAACGTACAAAAGAAACCCTGATTTTTGATGATGCTAGCAATCAACCAAAATTTGCATCTGACCCCTACATTATCCAACACCAACCTCAGAGCCTGCTTTGCACTCCGATCAGCGAGCGAGGGAAAATGATGGGGATTTTGTATTTGGAAAATAATTTAGCAACAGGGGTATTCACGGGCGATCGCGTCGCCATCCTCAACATCCTGTGCTCCCAAGCTGCAATTTCCTTACAGAACGCCCGACTGTATCAGCAATCCCAGGATTATGCCCAAAAACTAGAGTTTTATCTCAACGATCTCAAACAGATGCAACTGCAATTGGTACAGAATGAGAAGATGTCTGCTCTCGGAAATTTAGTCGCAGGGGTAGCCCACGAAATTAACAATCCCGTAGGCTTTATCGCCGGCAATTTGCAACCGGCTCAAGAATACCTACAAGATTTGTTCGAGCTAATCGATGTATATCAAGATAGTTTTCCCAAGCCTGGAGCTAAAGTTGAAGAAAAAATCGAGGCTATAGACTTGGAGTATTTGCGAGAAGATTTGCCCAAATTGATTGGCTCGATGCAGGAGGGAGTCGAGCGCATTCGCAATATCAGTACAAGTTTGAGAACGTTTTCGAGGGCTGATAGCGATCGACCAGTTGCTTTCAATATTCATGACGGACTCGAAAGCACTCTCCTGATTCTCAAGCACCGTTTAAAAGCAAGCGAGTTCCGCCCTGCCATTGAAGTTGTGAAAGAGTATGGTAAGTTGCCCCTAGTGAAATGCTTTCCCGGACAGTTAAACCAGGTATTTATGAACGTACTGGCCAATGCCATTGACGCTCTGGAGGAGTCAAATAAGGGGCTGCGCTTTAGTGAAATTAAAGCCCTAGCTAATCAAATAACGGTTCAAACTGTTCTGAGCGAAGACAACAATCAGGTTTTGATTCGGATTAAGGATAATGGAGTGGGGATGTCTAACGAAGTCAGGGAAAACATCTTTAACCACTTATTCACAACCAAGTCTGTGGGTCAAGGAACCGGATTAGGATTGTCGATCGCCCACCAGATTGTTGTGGAAAAACATGGAGGTACGCTAACAGTGAATTCCTCCCTTGGGCAGGGCTCTGAGTTTGTTATTTGTATTCCGGCGTGAGCATTTCGTAGTAGGTCTTTAGCGCAATTAGCGCGATCGGCTAACCTAGACTCGATCGACAGCTTCATGCCGATCGCAGTCACCGTCAAAAATATCGGGTTTAGTAGGAAGAAACATACGGATATTCCGGGTTTCTAGACACCCGTGCGTTTAGAAGTGAAATTGTGAGTTGTAAGCTGTGAAATGTAATTTGTCCTATTGGCGTCCAATATTGTCAGTTTCGATTTTACCCGTACTGGCGATCGCCCCGTCTGTAGTGTGGAATCAACCCGGAAGAGCACAAGAGGGGGAGAGGGCTGGGTTGATTCATGCTTCGATATCCCGCCAGGGAATGAATTCCCTGGCTGATAGCGAAAGTCGGTTAAAACCGACTGAAATATTGACAGATAATTCTCTTGAGAGAACTTCAGCTATGAGACAGGGGTTTCAACCCGTGTCGGAATATAGGTTTTTGGCTCAATCTGTACCGCCATCTTCGAGAATTAGACAAGGCCGCCAAGTGTCTCTAAACGGCCGCATTCTCCCCCTAAGTTGGACTCAGCAGCCGGCAAACAGCACTTCTGGGGATTTCCGAACTTGGATTGCTGACGTTGGATTGATGCAAAGTGCGGGAGTGGATTTGCTCAGCAGCGCCGACAGTACCAAACAACCGGTGCAGTGGTTTTCGGTATCTTTAACCGGCGCTCAAAGTTTAGCAGCGCGGGCAACAGGCCCGTATCGTTACTTAGATGTTACCGATTTTGCTAGACTTGCGGGCTGGGAGATATCTGCTGATGGGAATATTCTAAAAATTACTTCTCAAACTGCAAGTGTTACCGGAATTCGGCAAGCAGAAATAGAATCGGGCGATCGCATTGTAGTAGATATCGATCGGCCCGCCCCTTGGCAAGTTAACTTTGTCAATACGCCGAGCCCGTCGCCGACACCCACACCCAACCCCCCGGACGACCCTACAAAGCCCGCTATCCCACTGCAAAACCTCCGCGCAGCGCCAAACCTCGAAACACCAGACGACCCGACCAAACCCGCCCTGCCGCTGCAAATAACGCCCGCAGCGCCGATCGCCGGTCAAGAATGGTCGATCGCGATCGATGCCAAAGTCGCACCCGCCATAATTCAGCAGACTTTCTCAACCAGCAAACAATTGCTATCACTAAAAGTCGAACCTGATGGCGTTCAAACCAAAGTCAAAGTGACGATTCCTTTAGGTTGGCGGCCGCAAGTTTTCAGCCTGGGAAATCCCAATCGATTAGCGATCGACATTCGGCCTGATTCGTTAGTAGAAAAAAACATTGTTTGGGCGCCCGGTGTGCAGTGGCGGCAGCAGTATCAAAATTTAGGAACTGCTCGTTTTCCGGTAGTTTGGTTAGAAGTTAATCCCCGTCAAGCTGGTGTAAAAATTCGACCAATTCTCAGCAATCCGCCTGCCGAGCAAGGCACTGCACCTTTATTGCAAACAGCAGAAATTTCGGGAGTGGCTGCGGCGATTAATGCAGGTTTTTTCAATCGAATTAATCGCTTAGCTTTAGGGGCAATTCGGCGGGACAATAAATGGCTTTCCGGGCCGATATTGAACCGGGGGGCGATCGCCTGGAACGATCGGGGAGAATTTGCGATCGATCGTTTAACTTTGCAAGAAACTTTGATAACCCCTGCAAATCAACCTTTGCCCGTTTCTCATCTCAATAGTGCCTACGTACAACCGGGAATCGGTCGCTACAATTCTGATTGGGGAACAACTTATACTCCGTTGTCTGACAATGAAATAGTTGTGACAGTGGCGGGCGATAGAGTTGTCAGCCAATCCCCCGGAGGTGCGGCGGGAACAACAACTTTTCCCATTCCAGCTAACGGTTATATTTTGGTTTTACGTTCCGATTTTTTCCCTGCATCTGAACTCTCCATCGGCACTTTATTGCGTTTGGAAACTAACACTTTTCCTGCTGATTTTAACCGTTTTCCTTACATTCTCGGCGGCGGGCCGGTGTTAGTTCAAAACAGTCGAGTTGTGCTGGATGCTAAGGCGGAAGGGTTTAGCGATGCCTATGTTAGACAGACAGCAATTAGAAGTGCGATCGGGCGAAATGCTGCGGGGAATTTGCTGATTGTAGCCGTGCACAATCGCGCGGGCGGGGCGGGACCAAATTTCGCAGAACTGGCGCAGATATTGCAGCAAATGGGTGCTGTGGAGGCTTTAAATTTGGATGGGGGAAGTTCGACGAGTTTGTATTTGGGAGGTAGTTTGCTCGATCGACCTCCGTCAACTGCTGCGAGAGTTCATAATGCGATCGGTATTTTCATTCAACCATAAACCGTCACCTTAAATTGTAGGGTGAGTCAGTGTGCGTTATCTTCTCAACAATCGAGAATCTCCGCACTGACGCACCTTACAAACTCTTGTTCTCCCGTTATTAAGGGGGGGCTAGGGGCGATCGAGAAGACTGTACAAGGAAGAAAAAACTCAACAAAATTCCCCCATCTCAGCTATAATCAAAACCATCCTCTCCACATCCTCACATACCCCTCATGAGGCACTGGCCGCCCGGACAACAACTACACCAAGGCAAATACCTAATCGAAGAAATCCTCGGCGGCGGCGGATTCGGTGTCACCTACCGCGCCCAAAACCGCAAAGAAGGTAAAGTAGTCGCCATCAAAACCCTAAATGCCAACGTTCAAGGTAAGCCAAACTTTCGCGAATTCCAAACCAAATTTGTCAACGAAGCTTTATCTTTAGCCAAGTGCAGCCATCTCCACGTAGTCCAAGTTTACGAAGTGTTTCCGGAAATGGTGGGAAATATCGAATTGTGGTGCATGGTGATGGAATTAATCGACGGAATTGACTTAGCTAGCCATCTCGAAGATAACGGCATTTTGTCGGAAGAAAAAGCTTTGCCAATTATTCAACAAGTGGGAAGCGCGCTGAGTTTTGTTCACAAGCAAGGATTTACTCACCTTGATGTTAAACCCCAAAATATTATGATAAGAACCCCCCCCAGCCCCCCCTTAGCAAGCTATGCCTTACTCACATCTTTCTTAACAAAATCAGGCTTGACATCTGGGGGGGAATGGGTGGAAACTAATTTC
>NZ_JAUBUG010000178.1:0-1801 GCF_036705345.1 Microcoleus sp. B3-D2 | reverse complement strand
TTGACCGAAGAACGAGACGCAAGCCCCTGGCTTTAGACACGGGGATAAGTCGGCAGCGGTTTCAACCGCCTTCAATATTTAAAAAATCTTAATTCAAAATTAATGTAGTATACAGGCTTGTGCTGTATAACTATACTATGAGCGTCAATTACAAGTCGAACAAAAATGTTGTTTACTCGTGTAAATACCATATTGTGTGGTGTCCGAAATATCGCCGAAAGGTTTTAGTTGAGGGTGTTGACACCCGTTTAAAGGAAATACTGTTAGAGGTTGCGACTGAGTTTAACAGTGAATTAATCGAGATAGAAGTAATGCCAGATCATGTTCACGTTTTGATAGAATGCGATCCTCAGTTTGGGATTGCAAAACTGATTCGGTACATGAAAGGGCGTTCTTCTCGATATCTTCGCCAAGAATTTCCTTGGCTAAAAAGTCGATTGCCAACTCTATGGACGAATAGCTACTTTATTGCCACTGTTGGCGGTGCGCCTATTTCAGTAATTAAGCAGTACATTGAGAATCAGAAAAATGTCTAATTATGGATGCCAGCCAAATCTAATCAGTCCAAGTCGAGAGTTGAGAAGCATACTAGAATTTGTATGTGAAGAGTCGAACAAGTTAGCCAACTGCGGGACTTACTACTCTCGGCAGTTGTATTTCAAAACCGGGAAAATTCCTAGCAAGTATGACTTGCACAAGTTATTTAAAGACAATCTTCACTTCAAAGCACTATATTCCCATGTTGCTCAACAAACATTGACCAGCGTCGCGGAATCTTTTAAGTCATACATTGGGCTATTAAAAGGAATCAAGAGTGGTACGGTAACGCAACACCCCAAACTACCCAAATACCGCAAAAATAGTTTAAAACTCGTAACGTTTCCAAAAGCAGATGTAAAGCTGAAGAATGGGCAATTAAGATTTCCATTGGGAAGCAAGGTTAAACTATGGTTCGGAATCGGTGAATTTTATTTGCCAATGCCAACCAACCTAGACTACAAAGCAATTAGAGAGATTCGCATTTTGCCAAGAAATGGACAATTTTATGTCGAGTTTGTCTACCAACTTCAGTCAACAGCAGTTGAACTAGATGTCAGCAGAGCTATGGGTATCGATCCAGGATTGAATAATTGGTTAACTTGCGTTTCCAATGTGGGGACAAGTTTTATCGTAGATGGACGGCATTTAAAATCATTAAATCAATGGTATAACAAGCGGGTTGCGTCAATAAAAGAGCATAGACCTCAAGGCTTTTGGTCTAAGCGATTGGCAAAAATCACGGAAAAACGAAACAGGCAAACGAGAGATGCCGTTAATAAAGCGGCTAGATTGGTATTGAATCATTGCCGGGAAAACCAAATAGGTACAATTGTTTTTGGCTGGAATAAGGGAATGCGACAAGAAATAAGTCTTGGTAGCAAAACCAATCAAAGCTTTGTGCAAATCCCTACCGCTCGATTAAAAAACAGGATTTCCCAGCTTTGTGAACAATATGGTATTCGGTTCATTGAGACTGAAGAAAGCTATACAAGTAAGGCGAGTTTTTTAGATTCCGATGAACTACCTAAGTTCGGTGAAAAACCTGAAGGGTGGAAAGAATCAGGAAAGCGCATCAATCGCGGACTGTATAGCTCAAAAGACGGAAGCAAAATTAACGCAGATTGTAATGGTGCTGGAAATATTTTGCGAAAAGTATCGGCAACTTTAGGGTTATGCCTTAAAAGAGTCAGTAGAGGCGCTTTGATTTCGCCTTTGAAAGTTCGTATCTGGACTCTTCAAGAATCCCCGTCCCTTTAGGGCT
>NZ_JAUBUG010000036.1:0-71585 GCF_036705345.1 Microcoleus sp. B3-D2 | reverse complement strand
AACTCGATCGAATAAGGTTTCATTTTTTTCGCTTATCTACTCAATACAGTGTATCATATATACATGGAATCTGCTGTAAGTTGACACCAATGGCCTAAACCGTATTACTTAAAAATCAGCACCGCTGATATCGCATGCCTGGTAACTGCGAAACTAATCCCAACAATTCCAACTGCAAAAGTATACTAGAAACTGTTCCCGCTTCTAATCCCGCTGCTTCCACAATTACATCAAAAGAAATCGGCCCAGATACGATCGCACTTAACACCTTAGCCAATTCCGGCTCCAACGGCGGCCCTTGCTTCTCAACCGTCGGATTTGGGGGAAATAGCGACAACTGCTGGGCATTATCCAATTTTGGCATAGCTCCGAGCATTTCCAATAACCTGTCTTCGCTTAACATTCGATCGCTATTTGGCAGAATCGGATGAGCACCTTTACTCAGCAATTCCAAACAACCAAAAGAACGCTCATCATCCAATCTGCCCGTCAAAACATACACATCCCGGCAAAAATCATTCGCTTGATAAGCAGTAATTAAAGCGCCCGATTTGTGCGGAGCTTCTATCACGATTGTAGCGCGGCTTAAGCCAGCAATTATGCGATTTCGACGCGGAAAATTAGTTTTATTCGGTTGAGTGCCCGCCGGATATTCGCTAATTACCAATCCCTGCTGCAAAATGCGATCGCACAACCTCTCATTTTGTTTAGGATATACAATATCTACTCCCGTCCCCACTACTGCGAAAGTCCTTCCTCCCGCCTCCAAACAGCCTGTATGAGCCTCTGTATCAATGCCAGCCGCCAATCCCGAAACCACAGTAAAACCGCTTCTAGCCAAAGCCGTACTAATTTTGCGAGCCCACCTTCTGCCGTATTCCGAAGGGCTGCGAGTACCCACCAGTGCCACTGTCGGCGTAATTCCTTGATTCTCTTTGCGATCGACATTACCACGATAATACAACACTGGTGGCGGATTGGGAATTTCCAATAATAAGCGGGGATAATCCGGATCGGCGGGCGTCCAAAAATAGGGATTTTTTATAAGATGTTTTTCGATAAATTCTTCTGGATTGAGTTTAGTGCGTTCTTGCACAATGGTTTCAATTATCTGCTTGCCAAACCCTTCGATTCGCATTAAATCTACTGATTTTGCCGTCCAAGCTTCTGCCAAACTATTGAAATTTTGCTGCAATCTTTGCAACAAAATCGGCCCGATACCGTTAATCTGCGACCATGCTAACCAGTAAGCGCGTTCTTCTACCAACGAGTTGCCCTCCACTTATCTGAGAATAATTTTATCATTTTTGGTTGAATATAGTAGGGAAAGGGCACTGCCGTGTTCTGTATTTCCACAGATGCCCGGGTAGGGAAACGGCACTGCCGTGTCGTGTATTTACACGGATGTAAAACTGCTATATAATTTTTTTTACGAACCGCGAAGGCGTGAATAACGCGAAGGGAATTAAGAGGGAGGTTGACAATTACTGGCTAAGTTTTCCAATCAACGAAACGGGCGTAAATATAAGCAATAACTTCTCCGATCACAGTCCGAAAACCTTCGCTCGATTTCCACCATTCTTGGGGATTGTAATCTTCCGGTTCTGCTGCTATAATCCCGACTTTAATGTCAGGATTCAGCACTTCTTTGAAAACAATCCAACTTCGGCGGGCGTGAGGGCCAAAAGAATAAAGATTAATTGAGTCAACTTTTAGGGCAGAAGTAGCCAACCAATCCCGAAGTGCGATCGCAGAAGCAGCAGTGCGGTGTTTCACAACTCTCGCTGCTGGTACAGCTACTACTTTGTCCTTATCAAATCCTAGCGCAATACAAGTCGCTGCCGTCAGTTCGGCATAATTTTTATATTCAGCGAGATAGTAGCCTTTACTTAAAGGAACTCCTGTGGTAATTAATTGGCGGTATTCGCCTTTTTTGAATTCGGCGATCGCACTTTCGATCGCATAATCGGGCAACCAGCCTTCGACAACCAATATATCTGCTTTAATCGGCGCATTTACCGCCAAAAACGGATGGATATTTGTGAGAATTAAAAGCATTAAAATTATCAACCCCGCGCTTGCAATTACCCAACCTTCCCTAGTAATTGCCCAGATTTCTCGACGACGGATTAAACGAATTCTCATTATTATAGCAGAAGGAAGAAAATCGATGTGAAGAAGGAAGAAGCCACAATACCAATGGTTTCAGGAAAATGGAAATAGTGGGACAGTGAGAGAGCGATCGAATTGCTCTTCGGCCCCATGCCCCATTCCCAAATTATTTGTGTTTCAGGTACTCAAAAACGCTTTTATCCCCGATATCCTGCGGCATCGGTTGAAAAAACTTGCGTACAGCAAAGATGATAAACAAAGCCGCCCAAACCGCTAGCAAAAGTTGTTCATTTTCGGCTGACAAAAATCCGAAAATATGTCCTAAAATTAAGAGAGGAACTCCCGGAGTCAAAAACTTAGTTTCAAGGCGATTAAAGCAGAATGCTTCCTTAAAATAAATGCCATTTAAGGCGGCAAAAGTAAAGCCAATTCCCCACAACGTGGCGGGATGTTCGTACACTGCTAAAGCTAGAGGTTGGCTGCTTTGTAGGGCGACAAACAATGCTGCCGCGCCGCCGATCGCCCAAAACACCTGTAGTGTTCGGTGCAGCGCAATCATGTAAATGTGAATAGTTGCTAAGCTGACGCCTAAAGCTATCCAGAAACAAGCAAAAATAGGTGTTACAGCTTGGATTGCAATCGGGTTGTCGCCCTGTTGCAACACCAGAGTAGTGCCGATCGCAAAACACAGCGCCGCCACCCCCAATCCAGCGCGGTAAATCAACACTCCCGTGCGATCGTTTTGAGTAATCGTAAATTCGCCAAATTGTCCTTGATAGACTGGCGATTCATCAGGCGATTTCAGTAGTTGCATAATAGCTTCCTCCTATCAGACACGAATGTACTTCTGTCAAGATATACTTTATTGATAAACCGAGCCAGCGAGACCGAGCGATGCCTAAACTTAACCAGCCTAAAGTTAACAAGTCTAAAGTTAACAAGTCTAAAGTTAACAAGTCTAAAGTGGACGATCGCCCCGCTCAAAGCAGATCCCTTCCTTCACAATCCGAACTTCCTCCAGTTCAGCTTGATGAAACCATTGTAGCAGGCAGAAGACCGAAACCGCTAAACGACTTCCAGCGCCTGCTGGCGGAAGTTACCGAATTGAGAGCGGGGTTCGAGCCAGAAATGTTAGCGCATCTAGAGAAAAATATCCCCTTTAATACCAAGCAATTTGAAACTAAAATTAGCAAGATTTTGGGAGCTAAAAATATTGAGTTCAGCCTAAAAAATTCAGTCAAATATCTAGATTACATCAAGCAAAATATTCAACTACCCTGCCACGTTACCGGCATAGAAGAGTTTGAATGGGAAGAAGAATATACAATGGGTTCCGGCAGCCAAAAAGAATATGCAAGACTCAAAAAAACTCAACCTTCTTATACTGATAGATTCACAATTAATCGGTTGGAGGATTTGGTGGTTCAGGAAGAAGGTATATTTGTGGAAGTGCAGCGCATCGGCGATCGCCAAAAGTTTATGTTGCCTTTATCAGAGTTAGAATCAGTTGATGTAATCTCCCGAAACAATCAGTTATTAGATGATTATGCCGTGTGGTTTCTCAATTATTAAGGAAGAGTGGAAAAGTGGAAAAGTGGGGTAGGGGAAGAGGGGAAGAGTGGGGGATGGGAAAAATCTTCCTTCTTCCCTCTTCCTTCTTCCTTCTTCCTTCTTCCTTCTTCCTTCTTCCTTCTTCCTTCTTAATTAAATGGAAGCTGGCAAGTGCGATCGCGAAACCAAAGCCAAAGCTTCAACCAAACTGCGAACAGCCGCAATCATCGCCACTTCGCTATTAAGTTGGCTGACAGCAGAACCGACACCAACACCCGCAGCACCGGCTCCAATAGCGAGGGGTGCGGTGACGCTGGAGATACCGGAAGCGCAGAGTACGGGGACGGATACGGCGCGGGAAATTTCAAAGGCTGCAGCCAAAGTAGGCGCTGCTTTTTCAATTAATCCCAATGTGCCTGCGTGAATTGGTTGAGCGCTGGTACCACCTTCGGTTTGGATGATGTTAGCCCCAGCTTTGACTAATTCAATTGCTAACTGCACTTGTTTGTCGAGTGCCAAAATGTGGGGAACTGTTACAGAAAGAGTGATATTTGGAAATAGCGATCGAGTTTCGCGAGTCAACTGCAAAACTTCCTCAGCTTCAAAGCGGCGGCCTACTGCGTAGAAAGCATCAAAGTTACCAATTTCAATCAAATCAGCGCCAGCTTCTACCGCAGGCACAAACTTTTCCGGTTCCACAGCGGATACACAAATTGGCAAGTTTGTCAACTGTTTTGCCATCAATACCAAATCTCGATCGGCAGCAATATCGACAAAGGAAGCACCGCCGATATCCGCTGCTTTGACGACAGCCGCAACGTTTGCGGCATCAAAATTATTTAAACCGCTGATAATTTTCAGGGCGCGACCTTGCTCAAATGCGCGCTGCAATTTAGAATTTACACTCATCGTCTGTTTTCCAACTCAAAAAATTTCTTAGACTCATTTTGACACAAATTAGAACAATTTTTGATTTTTAATTCTTAATAGCGATAAGGTGCAACCTAAGCACCATAAATAGGTCGGTTATGCCTCCAGGACTGTATTTTTGATTTTTATAGCAACCGCCAAGACAGTTAGAACGTTCTTAATTGCTGAAACTATTGTTGTGACTGCATTTCCACATCGATCTGTTTCCCTCTTCCTTCTTCGCTATTCCTGACCTCCGTTACATCCGTTACATCCGTTACACAATCCGTTGCCGAACTTCCCGGCTGTCGAAATTTGTAAACATCTTTGATAACTTGTGCCCAGCCGTCCGAGAGAGATTCGAGAATACGAGATCCCTTTTCTTTCGTCGCCGCCGTCGCATCGCCCAACACACCGCTTTCCGTCAACTCTCGCGTCAGCCAAGCAAAAGGCAAATTTCCTTCCATACTCAGCAAACTGTCGGTCGGCAAATTTTTCGGATATTCTGTAACAGCCAGTTCCATGTTTACCTGCGACGGCAAAATTGCCAACATCAAACTCGTTTCTGCATCACCAGCGTGAATCCCAAAGTCCAACTCCTTCGCACTCAATAATTCAGCAGCCACATTCGGAACCCGCCAAACAAACAGCGGAAAAACTGAAAAGTCCTGATATTTTTGATGAATGTCCCGCGCCGCAATTTCCATCACCTGCGGCTGTCCGCCGTGACCATTCATTAACACTAATTTCCGAAATCCAGCCTGATAAATACTGTCAGCAATTTCGCCGATTACTGCTAAAACTGTCTGAGCACTGAGCATAATTGTACCGGGAAAATGGCAGTGTTCATTCGACTTGCCATAGTACAAAGGCGGCAAAGCATACGCGGGAATATTTGCCTCTAACTTTGCCAGCGCTTTGCCTGTCACCGCCGCGCTAATTGCCGCATCTACAATTAAAGGCAAATGGGGGCCGTGCTGTTCGATCGCGCCTAGCGGCAAAATTATCACCGTATTTTCCTTATCCAGCATAGACTGAATTTCTGTCCAAGTTAGATAGGGAAAAAAGCGCGATTCTGGAATAAAATTGTGCATAAGGTGGCGACAACAAGAGTAAAGGTAACCAAGGCAATAAAATAGCCTGAAAACTAAAAAGCAATTCCCCAGATAGGTAGTAGATAACTGATGCTGTCTCTGGCTAGATGGTATAATTTGTAGCAAAGGCTTTTAAGAGGGCGCTGATATACGCTCGCCAGCTCAGACCGAAAGACGTAAGAGACGAGTAATTGATGGAAGCTTGGCAAACCCCAGAAACTAATTTAACCGACATTCCGATCGCCCAGGAACTGTCGCGGCGCATCCCTCGCTCGCACGCTCAAAAAGCAGAAAACCGAGCGCTGCAAACGCTGGCTAGACAATTGGCAACCTCACCCCACAGACTGCTCAAAACACTGGTTGCGATCGCTAAAGATTTGTGCGACGCAGGAAGCGTCGGAGTCTGCTTGCTAGAAGAAAATGCAACTTCCGAACAAATATTTCGCTGGGAAGCCTTGGCGGGAGCGTGGGAAGCAGCAGAACATAAAAACACACCCCGGAAATTGCGTTGGTCGGGAACCCCGATCGATCACCAAACTCCCCAACTTTACTTCGCTCCAGAACAATACTTCACCGACTTAAAGCAGCTAGAATTCCCGAACGCCGAAGCGTTAGTCGTGCCACTGCAAGCAGAAAATCAACCGCTAGGGGCAATATGGATTGTATCTCACGATTCCGATCGCCAGTTCGATGCCGAAGACTTGCGGATCGCGATCGCCCTAGCAGACTTTGCCGTTGCCGCCGTACAAATCGAGCGCGCCAATCAAACCAAAGAAGCTTTGCGAGAAAGCGCAGAACGCTCGCAGCTAGCCTTGCAGGGCAACAACGACGGGGTTTGGGACCACAACCTGCAAACAAATTGCCAGATCCTGAGCGATCGCTGTTTAGAGATTTTGGAACGCCGGCCCGAAGAAGTCAAGGACTTCAGCCAATTTTTGAGCTACATTCATCCCGATGATTTGGAGATAATGCAAAGCAATTGGCAGCAGCACTTGCATCGAGAAACCTCACATTACTCCTGCGAGTACCGCGTTCGCTGTCGGGACGGGCGCTACAAATGGGTTTTAGCCAGAGGGCAAGTAATTTGGGACGACTCAGGCAATCCCCTGAGGGCCGTAGGTTCCCTGACAGATATCAACGAGCGCAAACAAACTGAAATTGCCTTGAAACAAAGCGAAGAACGTTTGAGCGTCGCCATCGAAGGCTCAGGCATGGCAACCTGGGATTTTGACGTGCGAACAGATGGAGTAATTTGGTCGGCGACCCATTTCAGCATTTTGGGCTGCGAACCGGTACCGGGCGGCGAAGCAAGCGCGGCTGTGTGGAAAAACTGCGTGCATCCAGACGACTTAAATCAAGTCATGGAAGCAGCCAAAACAGCTCGGGAAACGAGATCGCTCTACTCCCCCGAATACCGGATCGTCCGGGCAGACAACGGAGAAATCCGCTGGTTGAGCGCGTTCGGGCGCTATCTCTACGACGCCGCAGGGGAAGCAGTGCGGTTTATCGGAGTATTATTTGATGCTACCGATCGCAAAATGGCCGAACTCGCCCTGCAAGAGAGCGAGCAAACCGTGCGCCGTCAACTTCTAGAGATAGAGTCGCTTTACCAAACAACTCCCGTGGGTTTGGCAGTTTTAGACAAAGATTTGCGGTTCCTCCGGATCAACCAGCGGTTAGCAGAAATCAACGGCTTGTCCGTCGAAGCGCACATCGGCCGCACCGTGCGCGAAATTATCCCCGACTTGGCAGATGCAGCCGAAGCTTTGTTGGGCCGCATTCTCGAAACCGGAGAACCGATGCGGAATTTTGAACTCACGGGTGAAACCAGGGCTCAACCCGGTGTGGTTCGCACTTGGATTGAGAATTGGTGGCCGCTCAAAGACACGGGCGGGGAGATTGTCGGGATTCATATCGTGGTGCAGGAAATTACCGATCGCAAAATGGCCGAACTCGCCTTGCAAGAAAGCAACAACCGCTTTGAGTTAGCTACAAGGGCGATCGACGGCATCGTGTTTGAGTGGGATTTGGCATCGAACTCAGTTTACCGTTCCGAGGGACTGTCCTCGATCGTCGGTGTCCGCCCAGAGGATGCACAGGCAACACCAGAGTGGTGGAGAGAACGCCTCCATCCCGTCGATTTGGCGCGCGTCCAAGCCGGGGCGGAATCAATCTTGACGGATGGCGATCGCTACGAAGTCGAGTACCGAGTCCGGCACGAAGACGGGCGCTGGATCGACGTTTGGGAGCGCGGCTGTTTGATCCGCAACCAGCAAGGCGAAGTGACCAAAATAGTCGGTTTCACCAGCGACATTACCAAGCGCAAACAAGCAGAAGCAGCACTGCGCGATCGTGAAACCCACCTGCAGTTTATTCTCGACAGCGCCAAAGACTACGCCATCTTCACCCAGGATCTCGGCGGACACCTTACCAATTGGAACGCAGGCGCAGAGAGATTGCTGGGCTATTCCGAAGCTGAAATCGTCGGGCAGCACGGACGAATCATCTTCACCCCAGAAGACTCTGCAGCCGGAAAGCCGGAACTAGAAATGCACCTCGCGCTGACTCAGGGAAAGGCAGTAAACGAGCGCTGGCACGTCCGCAAAGACGGCAGCCGCTTTTGGGGCAGCGGACTGGTGATGCCCCTGCGCGACGCAGGAGGCGAAGTGCAAGGTTTCCTGAAAATCATGCAGGACAAAACCGAGCGCCGGCAAATAGAAGAAGCACTGCGGCAAAGCGAAAATCGCTACCGCACCCTCGCCGATGGCGTCCCGCAATTAATGTGGATCAATACCGCCGACGGCAGGTTAGAGTTTTGCAACCAGCACTGGCAAAGCTACACGGGCATCAGGCCAGCAGAATTGCCGCTGGCTGCACCGGTGCTGCAATTATTTCATCCTGATGATCTGCCAACAGTTGTCGGCACGCGCACCAAGGCGATTGAAGCAGGGGAAGCCTACGAATTTGAGTGTCGGGTACGCAGGTTTGATGGTACTTACCGCTGGCATCTAGCGCGACTTGTGCCCGTCAAAGACAGGGGGGGACAGGTGCTGCAATGGGCAGGGATCGGCATTGATATTGACGATCGCAAACGAGCCGAAGAAAGCTTAGCAGAAAGCGACCGCCGCTTCCGCTTCCTCGCTGAGTCGTTGCCCCACCTGATTTGGAACGTAGACTCCACCGGGGAAACTCGTTTTACCAATCAACAAAAGTGGTCGGAATATCTGGGAATGTCTTACGAGGAAGCCGCTCAAAACAATTGGGAGTCCCTAGTGCCGCCCTCGGATTTGGCAGAATCTTCGGCCCGCTGGCAAGAATGTCAAATCACTGGAGAAGTTTATCAAATTGAGCTGCGCCTGCGGCGGGCAGCAGACCAAATGGAACGCTGGCATTTGTCCCGCGCCGTGCCAGTTCGCGGCGCAGGCGGCGAAATTGTCGAGTGGATCGGCACGAATACCGATATTCACGATCGCAAACAAGCCCAGCTCAACGAGCAGTTTCTCGCAGATCTCGAAGTCCGCTTGCACCAGGGCTGCAACCCCGCAGAAATGTTGTGGGAAGCGATGAAAAGTTTAGGAGAATATTTAAAGGTCGATCGCTGCGTGTGGCACGAAATCGATTTAGAAGCCGATCGGGCAATTGTCGAGCAAGACTGGCACCAGTCCGACCTTGCCAGCACCGTCGGCATCTATAAAATCTCAGACTTTAAGACGCCAGAACTTAAAGCTCTCTCTATCGCAGGTCAAACAGTTGTCATCTCAGATATCGCTAATCACCCCCATACAGCGCATTTGGTCGATAACTACGGGGCCGTGTCGGTTCGCGCTTTGGTCGATGTTCCGTGCCTTCAGGAAGGGCGCTGGGTGGCTCTTTTGGTGGTGACATCAAAAACTGTGCGGCACTGGCGGCCCGATGAAGTTTGGCTGATGCAAGAAGTGGTGGCCCGCCTCTGGACGGTGATCCTGCACGCGCGAGCCCTGCACGATCTGCACGAAAGCGAGGCTCGGTTCCGCGCTCTAGCTGACAACATCGCTCAGTTGGCCTGGATGACAGATGAAACCGGCTGGATTTTCTGGTACAACCAGCGCTGGTTTGACTACACGGGCACCACCCTAGAGGAAATGCAGGGCTGGGGCTGGCAGCAGGTGCACCACCCGGAACACGTCGATCGCGTGGTCGCAAAATTTAGGCGCTGCATTGAAAGAGGCGAACTCTGGGAAGATACTTTCCCCTTGCGCGGCAAAGACGGATCGTACCGCTGGTTTCTCTCCCGCGCCGTGCCGATTCGCGACGAGCAAGGCAAGCTGCTGCGCTGGTGTGGCACCAACACTGACATTACAGATCGCAAAGTTGCAGAAGCCGAACGGGAACGCCTTCTAGCGCGGGAAAAAGAGGCGCGGGAAGAAGCTGAACAGGCTAACCGCGTCAAAGACGAATTTTTGGCTGTTTTGTCCCACGAATTGCGGACTCCCTTAAACCCGATTATGGGCTGGACGAAGCTGCTGCGATCGAACGTTCTGACACCGGAAAAGCAACGTTATGCCTTAGAGACGATCGAGCGCAACGCCAAACTGCAAACCCAGCTTATCGAAGATTTGCTCGATGTGTCGGGGATTCTGCAAGGCAAGGTCAGCTTGAATATTGCACCTGTGGATTTAGCTGGGGTGATCGGCGCTGCTATTGAAACGGTGCGTCTGGCGGCCGAAGTCAAGTCGATTCAAATCAGCACTCAATTTGCACCGAATCTCGGCCCGGTGTTGGGCGATGCGGGCAAACTTCAGCAGGTAGTCTGGAATTTGCTGTCAAATGCCGTCAAGTTCTCCCCGCCAGGAGGCAAAATCGAAGTCGTTCTCGATCGGGTGGACAGGAACGCCCAAATTACTGTAACTGATACTGGAAAAGGTATCGAACCTGATTTTCTGCCCTATGTATTCGACTACTTCCGGCAAGCTGACAGCACCATGACGCGCAAATTTGGCGGATTGGGTTTAGGATTGGCGATCGTCCGCCATCTCGTCGAACTCCACGGCGGCACGGTGAAAGCGGAAAGTGCAGGCGAAGGACAAGGCGCAACCTTGACCGTCTGGATACCCCTGATGCCGGTGCAATCTCAGACAAGTCCTGCGGGAACTGCGTCGCCGGATCAATCCTTCAATTTGAGCGGGCTCAGGGTGTTAGCGGTGGATGATGATGCCGATGCGCGAGATTTGGTGGTTTTTCTGCTTGAGGATTGTGGGGCAAGTGTTACAGCAGTTCCTAACGCCGCCCATGCCTTGGCGGTTTTAACCCAGTCTGTGCCGGATTTGCTGTTGAGCGATATTGGAATGCCCGACACCGACGGTTATATGTTGATGCGAAAGGTTCGGGCTCTGGCGCCCGACCAAGGGGGACGGATTCCGGCGATCGCCCTCACGGCTTATGCTGGAGAAATTGACTATCAGCAGGCCCTGGCTGCGGGGTTCCAGCGGCACATTTGTAAACCTTTAGACCCCGACAAGTTGGTGCAGGCGATTTGGGAGGTACTCGATCGTTCTGGCGAAAATATTTTTTAAGGTCTTTTTGTGTCTGAAAAGTCTGGATTTAATGAACCGCGAAGACGCAAAGAACGCGAAGGAATAAAGGAAGAAAAAAGGAAAAAGTTAATAATTTCAAGTCCGGTTATATCTGAAATATTGCACCATTCTCAATAATGATTTTATTGAGTGGCTAGGAGCAACGGCCCGCAAGAAAATTCACTCTTTGTGGAAGCGGGCGGAAAGCCTGTTCATGAAAATGGTGCAATAGGTCAGATTTGACATTCTCACGCCCGCTTTAGCCACGGTGATTCTAAACATCACTGTTTAGGCTTCCTCTTTCTACGACCCGACTTATTTGAAGGAGTTTCCTCACCCAAACAGAGATCGATGTCTCCAGAGGCGTTTGAGGTTCCCGTGTGCCCCACGGTACGCAATCCTAGTTCTAATATGTTGCGAGCGGCGTTCCAATCTCGATTTAAGACAAATCTACAATGCGGACAAATATGTGTTCTTTGACTTAAAGATTTCTTCGCGACTTTCCCACAATTAGAACAATTTTGGCTTGTATAGTGTGGCGGTACTGCAACAGTCGCCACCCCCAATACTTTGCCAAAGTATTCAACCCAATTTCTAAAAGCTGTCCAAGCGGCATCTGATATAGACTTAGACAACTTTCTGTTTTTAACCATGTTACGCACCGACAAGTCTTCATAGGCTACCAAGTCGTTGGACTGGATTACGCACCTTGCTAATTTCACGGCAAAGTCTTTACGTCGCCTACTTACCTTGAGGTGTTTTCTGCTTAAACGATTCCGAGCCTTAACTCTATTTTTAGAGCCTTTCTGAGTTTTAGAGAGTCTCCGATTAAGCTTTTTAAGTGACCTTTCAGACTTTCTCAGATAGCGTGGATTCTCTACGGTATTTCCGTCAGAGTCTGTATAGAAGTGCGTTAGCCCTACGTCTAAACCAATGGTTCGTCCAGTAGGTTCGCGCTTCTCATTTCGTTCAGCATCAATACAGAATTGCACGTAATATCCATCAGCTCGGCGAACTACGCGCACCCGCTTGATTTGATTTAACTGATAGAAGTGTAGGTCACGAGTTCCCCATAATTTAAAACTTCCTGCTTTAAATCCATCGGTGAAGGTTATATTTCGCCTGTCTTCAGAAAGTTTCCATCCACAAGTTTTGTATTCAACAGAACCATGTGTTTCATGCTTTTTAAATCGGGGGAAACCTTTTTTACCGGGTCTTGCTTTCTTGCAGTTGTCGAAAAACCGCGCAATCGCTGACCAAGCTCTTTCGGCAGAAGCTTGCCTTGCCATTGAGTTGAGCTTAGCAGCCCAAGGAAACTCCTTCGCTAAGACTACGCAATAAGCGCTTAAGTCGTAGCGACCTACATCTTTTTTTGTGTCCATCCAGTACCTGATGCAGCTATTCCGAATAAAACGAGCAGTACGAATGGCTTCGTCTAGCCGTTCGTACTGCTCGTTTTTTCCTTCTAGCTTGGCTTCAAATACTAACATTTACGTCGCTGGGATGGATATAAAGACTAATTCACAGTTTTGGCTAAATTAAAGCCGTCCTATAAGGACGGGGCTTTAGACCCAGTTTTTCGGTAACCAATTTAATCCTGGTTCGATCGCGCATCATCTCAAACAAAAAAACCTCACAGATGGAGGTTTTTTGATGATTATTTGGGAGCGTCGGACAGGTTAAAACATCCTGTCCCTGCATAATGCCCACAGCACTAAGACTCAATTCTTAGCGGTAGTCAGTGCGCGCAGCAGGCTCGCGATCGCTCGTTGTAGTGGTATAGCGGACATTTTCTTCGCGTTTGCGCGGAATCAAACCCAACAAGCCAGACAAGCCTAGCAGTCCCAACCATCCCCAATCAAAATCGCGATCGGTCTCAGCATTGGAGACATCCGAGCGAGGAGTGGTGGTTGTTGTAGTGCTGTTAGTACCGGAAGTTGTACCGCCAGTTGTATCTGTCTGAGCTGAAGCAGGGAGATGAGCAGGTGCTAGGGCTAAACCAGCAGCTATAATACCTGCACCGATTGCTTTGGATAAATCAGAACGTTTCATAATTCAACTCCTCTTTGTTGGCTAAAATCTTTAACTATCAAAACTATATCGATCGGCGGACAGGTTAAAACATCCTGTCCCTGCATAATGGCCACAGCACTAAGACTCAATTCTTAACGGTAGTCAGTGCGCGCAGCGGGTTCGCGATCGCCCGTTGTAGTGGTATGGCGGACAGTTTCTTCGCGTTTGCGGGGAATCAAACCCAACAAGCCAGACAAGCCGAGCAGTCCCAACCATCCCCAATCAAAATCGCGATCGGTTTCAGCATTGTAGACATCGGAGCGAGGAGTGGTGGTAGTTGTAGTGCTGTTAGTACCGGAAGTTGTACCGCCAGTTGTATCTGTCTGAGCTGAAGCAGGGAGATGAGCTGGTGCTAAGGCTAAACCAGCAGCTATAATACCTGCACCGATTGCTTTGGATAAATCAGAACGTTTCATAATTCAACTGCTCTCTGTTGGCTAAAATCTTTAACTATCAAAACTATATCGGGTAGCTTTTAAAGTTAAATCCACCTCTAGCAGTAAAGATTTTTATGTTCCACGTATAACTACAGATTGATATCAAATTTTTAGCAGGCGCACAAAATTAAAGATTGCTCGCGGAGGCACTCCGGCACTAGAAATCGCGCGTCTGCCACCTCACTCGGTTGTGAGGCAGTGCGGCAGTGCCGACAATAGACAAGGTGTGGTGGACAAAAAAAGGTAAACTCAGATATTGCACAGACAAGTGCTGGAAATCGATCGACGGAGATCAAAACTTTTGGGAATAGAGTTACGCAGCTACGTATTTCTAGACAACTTGCAGCCACAGCACGCAGCATACATCGGCACAGTCGCTGCCGGATTCTTGCCGCTGCCAGGGGATGCGTCGCTGTGGATAGAAATCTCGCCCGGTATCGAAATTAACCGAATTACCGATGTCGCCCTCAAATCTGCCTCCGTGCGCCCGGGAGTGCAGATAGTCGAACGCTTGTACGGACTTCTGGAAGTACACTCGAGTCAGCAGGGGGAAACGCGGGCCGCAGGCAAAGCAATTCTAGAATTCATCGGACTCCGCAGAGAAGAAGGTATCAAACCGCGCGTGATTTCCAGTCAAATTATTCGCAACATTGACCCCCACCAAACACAATTAATCAACCGCACCCGCCGCGGACAGTTGCTGCTGGCGGGACAAACGCTTTACGTCTTAGAAGTAGAGCCGGCTGCTTATGCAGCGCTGGCGGCCAATGAAGCAGAAAAAGGCGCATCTATTAACATCTTAGAGGTTCAGGCTGTAGGCAGTTTCGGACGGCTTTACCTCGGCGGCGCAGAACGAGATATTATAGCAGGTTCCCAGGCAGCAATTGCGGCAGTGGAAAACGTGACGGGTCGAGAAAATCCAGCAATTGTTGGTCGCAAGGAATAGCCGTTAAAGGAGATGCAATTATGGCAAACACACAGCATTTAGCGCTGTTAAAAAAAGGTGCAGTTAATTGGATTGAATGGAGAAGTCTCAACCCCAATATAGAACCGGATCTCAGCGAAGCTAACCTCGCCGAAGCAAATCTCAGAGGCGCGCATCTTTGGGGCTCGAACCTTTTTAAAACAGATTTGTTTAAGGCTAAATTAATTGCGGCAAACCTTGCCGAATCTAATTTTAGTTTAGCAAATCTTGCCGGAGCGCAACTGCTCGAAACTAATTTAATTAAAGCTAATTTAACTGGAACCAACCTCCGAGCGGCCGACCTCAGGGGAGCTGATTTGAGCAGTGCTAATTTAATTGGGGCTGACCTCACCGCTGCTAATCTCCAACAAACCGATTTCGGTGATGCGAATTTAATCGGTGCGGTGATGTTTCGAGCTAATGCGATGGGGGCGAACCTCAATTCTGCTAATCTCAGTCAAGCCAATCTCACTCAAGCCGAATTGATTGAAGCACATTGCTATGCAGCCAATTTCTCTAAAGCTCACCTCGGGGAAGCTCACTTCACTGGAGCATATCTTTTCAGAGCCAATCTCAGTTTTGCGGAGTTGAGCGGTGCCGATTTACGGTGGGCCAACCTCGGCAAAGCTGATTTGAGAGGGGCTAATTTGACCGGGGCAAATCTCAGGGGAGCGAAATTGGCGGGAGCTAATCTGGGCGAAGCTATTTTGAAAGGAACAATCATGCCTGACGGCAGCATGGTTTCATAAATATTGGATAATATTTAGTCCAATAAAATAACCGCGATAGTTAAAAAAAGTCAGTTGCGCGTTTACCGAAAGGATTGCCAAAACATGAGTTTTTGGGGCGGGTTGAGGCTTTCTCTCTCATACAAATCCGACATGAGAGTAAACCCGCCGCGGCTCAAAACTCGCAACTGTCGATCGACTAATTCTTGCGAGCGGGCGATACTTGATAAAGTCCTCTAACTGGCCCTGGATCGGTCTGTGAACCTTCCTGCTGTGTTGGAAGTGTAAACTGATCTTGGAGTCCGGCGGGAGTGGCGAAACAGCCACTTGGCTGAGGTCCTAGCTGACAAGCTGGAGGCAGTGCCATGACTGAGGCATCGAAGGGATTAACTGCATCTGGGACGCGGAGAATCGGGTCGCTGGAAACTTGGCGCTGCATTACTCGTCGGTAGAAGCCGTTGACGCGACTGGCATCCCTCTCGATTTCTTTTTCGGGAAAGGCAACGACGCCGCTGGGGGAACCGATGCCTAAATAGTCGCCAAAGTAACCTTGCAAGCTAACGTTGTGGTAAAAGTCTCCTGAAGCTTGAAAAAATTGTCGGTTGAAGTCGTCGGCAATTGGATGAAATCGCTCTGTTTGTGCTTGAGCTGGTTTGACGGATGCCATTGCGACAGAGGCGACAGCGAGAATCAACGCGCCGCTCAGGCTTTTTAACTTTTGACTCATATATTTGGGCCTCCTTAATTAATTCCGATTCCAATTTGACACTCCCCGGGGTGAACCCACGGGGATTCTTAATTCATCGACTGACCTTTAAGCGCTGTGTCCTTGCGGCAATCCTTAAACTTTTCAACCGTGCAATTGCACCAATTGACGAGCTTAACTCACAACCACCCCAGAGGGTCTATCTCCAAAAGCATACTAGGATACGAACCTAGAGTTCGGGTGTGCCCCACCCTACTTGAGTGAAACAAATTAGTGATTTTCTGGTGCGTGAGAATGCGTTGATTCCCGAGCTCTGTTTTACAAGGTTTTCGCTACCCTTCTTTTTGCTTTAAAAAAGCTTTCAGGTTCGAGGGTGCCGACTAAAAGCCGCTTCACAACCGCCCACCTTGGGAATTACAACCAGGTCTATTCTATCAAAAAGCCGCCAAGCGAAGGACGGGATTTTCAACCCAATTTTTTGATAAACTGATTATCGGCGGATTATTTGTGTTTTTTATAGGGTGTGAGTTATGGATGCTGCGGATTTAAAGGTGTTGCGCGATCGACTTCTCGATTTGTTGTGCGAGTTTGCCTATCGCGAAGGCGATTTTGTGCTGTCTTCGGGGCAGAAAAGTTCTTATTACATTAACTGTAAACCCGTGACGCTGCACGCTGAAGGTGCTTTGGCAACGGGACGTTTGCTGTTGTCTATGCTGTCGTCGGATGTGCAAGCTGTGGGCGGTTTGACTTTGGGTGCTGACCCGATTGTAACTGCGGTGAGTGTGGTTTCGGCTCTGGAAGGTCGATCGATTCCGGCGCTAATTGTCAGAAAGGAGACAAAGGGACACGGGACAATGGCGTATATTGAGGGGCCGCTGTTGCCAGAGGGCGCGAATGTTGCGGTTTTGGAGGATGTGGTGACGACGGGTAAGTCGGCGATGCAGGCGGTGGAAAGGTTGCGGGGTGCGGGTTATAAAGTCGATCGCGTGTTGTCGCTGATTGACAGGGAGCAAGGTGGTGCGGAGTTTTATCGCTCTGTTGGATTGGACTTTGAAACAGTTTTTACGATTAAGGATCTTAAGGAATGGCGATCGCGCATCGCTGAATCACAAGAATAGCCCTAGCTTCTGCCTCCCAAAATAGGACAAAGGCGCAACTTTAGTCGCTACTTCTCAATAGTAGTGATTAAAGTCCCTGCTACGAAGAGCTGGGGAAATATTTACGGGTAATGGGTAAGTCCTAGTGCCGTGTGCCGAGAGTTAAAAAGGCAGGGACTAACAAAAAAAAAATACGCTCCTGGGCCGTCAAGCTGCGACGCCCTGCGGGTACAAAAATTAAGAGTATAATACTGCGAAAAAGTGAATAATACAGAGCCATAAAACTTGGTAGTGCTAGAGGAAAGCGGTGTTTTATGGGGTGGTATTAATTAGAAACTATGCCGGCTCTAATTTTATCAAAATCAGCTCAGGTACTTGGATAACAATGGAAAATAAAGTTTTCCGTGCTAAACAAGCGCAAGCTTTCAGGTTCACAATCTATACCAATCGGCTGATTTTAGCAGAGGGAAATTATAACCTGCGTGAGATATTAACTAGAGAAGACAGTTTTAATATGTTATATGACGCGGCGCAAGGAGAAGCAGCAATGATTTTACCTGCATCTATTAAAATGAAATGGAAACTACTGGCAACAGCCTTTATTTGTCCTCTGACACTAATTGGTGTTGGGATTGGGCAACAACCGATTGAAGCACAACAAAATCCATCTAAGACTAATGTTGCTGCTTTGCCCGATGGTATTTACCTGTACGGAGATTCGCCACAGCCCAACCAAGTTCTTCAAAACTACATTGTGTTTCAACGCCAGAACGATCGGGTGGTTGGTGCAATCTACGCGCCGCGATCGGACTTTGCGTGCTTCACTGGTAAAATTCAGGGAAACACACTCTCCGGGAAGGCAATCTCACCCGGCGGAAAACTTCAAACAATTGAAATCAATACTCAGCTAACAAATCTGCATTCTATTCGCACAATTAGCTCAAACGATCGGCGGATTCTTTCAACGTGCCAACAGACAGCGCAAGCTAACATATCCAGGTAAATCTTTTACTTAGCTCAAATGCTGCATTAGGCGGGCGGTGCGTTACACTGCGTTAACGCACCCTAGGAATTGAAAATTTCTGGTTACTAGGATCTGCTTGGTAATAAATATCTAGAGGCTATGCCTCGACTGACAAATAGTACAAAATATGAGTTTTTACCGCCGGATTAATAGCCTAGAAAAAAATCCGTTTTATTGACTTATTCTCAGAAATAGGCGGCATGAGATTAGCGTTTGAATCCGCCGCTCGTTCCTTGAATCTGGAAACGGAATGCCTCTTAAGCAGCGAAATCAATCTCGACGCTCAGTTAGTTTACCAGTAAAGGGTAGGCGGCTAATTGACTATCACGGTGGCAATTCTCTTCATTCTTGGTAACTGGGTTTGCGAAGCGAGTTCAGTTTAGACGAAATTGAGTTGATGAAGAGTTTTATATTGAAAAGGCGAAATAAAGAATTTGGGCATGACCCAGATGGCAAGCTATTAACTAAAGAGCAAATAGCTACTTTTTTTGCTCATCCCAATCTCGATAAAATTCTGGATTCCTTGGTAAGAAAAAAGTACCTGCAAGGGAACATCGCAATTCTCCTTTTCGGAAACTCCTTTTAATATAACCTTAAGTAAGGTGCGCCATCAGCACCCTAGTTTTGGGCGAGCAGGATGCCCGCCCCACAAGAAACGAAACAGCTTGACGATTAAGTAAGGTGGGCAATGCCCACCCTAGGAAATAATCCAATTAGCTTTGGGCTACAGGTTCCTTAGCCAAAAACTTCTCTAATTCCGTCAAAGCATCGGCATCAACCTTAGTCTGCATCGGACAGAACTTAGGCCCGCACATTGAACAGAATTCAGCAGTTTTGTAGATATCCGCCGGCAAAGTTTCGTCGTGATATTCCTTTGCCCGTTCTGGATCTAATGACAGCTCAAATTGACGGTTCCAATCGAAATTGTAACGCGCTTTCGAGAGTTCATCATCGCGATCGCGCGCACCCGGACGGCCCCGTGCAATATCTGCAGCGTGAGCCGCGATTTTGTAAGCAATCAGCCCGTTTCGGACATCCTCAGCATTCGGCAATCCTAAGTGTTCCTTCGGCGTCACGTAACACAGCATTGCAGTACCGTACCAACCCGCCATCGCGGCCCCAATTGCTGAGGTAATGTGGTCGTATCCAGGCGCAATATCTGTCACCAACGGCCCCAAAACATAGAAGGGTGCTTCGGAACATTCCTCCATTTGTTTCTTGACATTAAACTCAATTTGATCCATCGGCACGTGCCCGGGGCCTTCCACCATTACCTGCACGTCATGTTCCCAAGCTTTGCGAGTTAATTGTCCCAAAGTTTTGAGTTCAGCTAATTGAGCATCATCCGAGGCATCGTGAGTGCAACCGGGGCGCAGAGAATCTCCCAAACTAAACGAAACATCATATTTTTTGAAGATTTCAATGATGTCGTTAAAGTGAGTGTAGAGGGGATTTTGTTTGTGGTGATGCAGCATCCACCGCGCCAAAATGCCGCCGCCGCGAGAGACAATCCCCGTAATCCGATTTCTCACCAAAGGCAAATGCTCAATCAAAATTCCGGCGTGAATTGTTTGGTAATCAACACCTTGTTGAGCGTGTTTCTCAATGATGTGAAGAAAGTCATTCGCCGTCAGACTTTCCATATTACCGTGAACACTTTCTAGTGCTTGGTAAATTGGTACAGTACCGATCGGCACCGGTGAAGCTTTGATAATCGTAGTGCGAATTTCATCCAAATTGCCGCCGCCGGTGGACAAGTCCATCACGGTATCAGCGCCGTATTTCACTGCTAGTTTAAGCTTGTCAACTTCTTCTTCCATATTGGAAGAGTTGGGAGATGCACCGATATTAGCATTGACTTTGCATTTAGAGGCAATGCCGATCGCCATCGGTTCTAAATTCGTGTGATTGATATTAGCCGGAATAATCATCCGTCCCCGCGCTACTTCGGCGCGGATAAGTTCTGGCGGGAGATTTTCTCGCTTAGCAACAAAGTGCATTTCCTCAGTAATTACACCTTGGCGGGCGTAGTGCATCTGAGATACATTGGTGTGCCCGCTACGCTTAGCGATCCATTCGGTACGCATATTTAATTTCCTTGATAAACAGCTTCCCTCCGCTGGTATTACCCAGACTCAGGTTCTAAGGGTGTTTTCTCAGCCCGGATATTCGGGCACCCCTAGCTAAGCTGTTGATTGTATCACCGATTTCTGTGCGCGAAGCCAGCAACTAAGGAAATCTTAATATTGAGATATAGATGAGGGGAGCGATCGCCCTTTTGGGGCTTCTGATATTTCTACTGTTTAAAAAGTGCGATTGTACCCCATTTAACAATCTAAAAACAATCACACCTCATCAGGATTAATCCCCATTTCGCGCAATTTGGCTGCTAGGTGAATCGTGTTATATTTTGCGCGAATCTCTGCTGTTTTTCTCTTGCTGTCGTCGCTAATTAGTCTAAAAGCTACTTAAAACCTTTATAATTTTCAATATTTTTTCTCTGATTTCCAAAATTTGAGGTAGTAATTGTTGGGAGTCTTCTGAAGAGTTAGCAAGTTTTTTATCTAGTTGCTCGTTGTATTTTCTAATTCTAGAGTTGAGACGTTTTAGAGGCTTAATATAACTTTTTATATTTAAATGTAGTGTTACCAATTTAATTGAATTAACTTCTTGCGTTTCAGCAATAACATTAACTATAGATTCTACTTTGGTGAGTTTTAATGGTAATAAGGGAGAATCGACTTTCTCTTGAATTCTTGTTTTATTTCTGTTCAATCTCTCAAGGTTGTCAAAGGATTCTACCAACAGAGAGTTTGCTAAAATCTTATCTCTTTTTCTTGAGTCGGATTTTTCTTTTCCCCTGGCAATCACTACACCTAGAACAAAAGTAAATATTGATAAAAATTGTTTAAACGCTCCGGTTAGTTCATACTCAGGCAGGGCAAGACGAGTCAATATAAACGGAGATATTAACACTATTAATGAAGGTAATATTATCGGTTTTTTATTAAAAAAATCGCTCAATTTTGATAAATAATTATTATATTCTTTGCTACTGGATAATCCTGTATGAATAAACCATAAAACAGCTATGCTTGTACCCAAAATAGCAGGCGAATAATTAGGAGTTGTTTCAGGCATACTTTTTCCTTTTCATTTGCTGAATCTACGCTTGAACCGGGGGTCAATACGGTCTTTTTTTCGTCTATTGCAATCGAAGCAAAGCGTTTGCAGATTGCTGATGTCATTTGAGCCTCCAAGAGCTAAGGGAATGATGTGATCGATCGTAAGATTAGTCTCTTGGTCTGTTCGGCGGCAGCTTTTGCAGCAATTTTCATCGCGCTCAAAAACAAGTTTCCTCACCTTTGGTGGAATTAAAATTCGCGGAGTTTTTCTCATCAAATACATTTCTGGTAGAGATTCTTAAATCAGATACTTCTAGGATCTTTATGTAGGGGCATATTTCCATACACTCCTACATAAATGTTTATGGCTTAAACAGTTTTTTACGGGCTTGAGAAACACGAGCCTCTGCATCAGCCATCACCTGCTCCATATTTTCCAGAATCTCCCCCTCATAATTTTCCAAAACCTTAGTAGACAGAGACATTCTACCCTTCCCATCGTCCGGGTTATCAATCAGCGCCTTGATCGACTGACCAATTTCAAACAGATCCTCAAGAGATTCTTCAATACGGAGTTGGCTCACATTCCTGATATGGAGCAAGCCTTTAGTACCTTCTACATCAACAAATACACCATAGGGCTGGAAGCCAGTTATTTGGGCTTTCACAAGTTGCCCTCTCTCTAATTTTTTGGAACTTTCGGATTGAGCAGCCTGGTAATTAGGTCGCGCTAGCGGATTGGCACTCGCTCCAGGTTCGGGGCTGTCATCTGACTCTACAGGATTTGTCTCACTATAATTTTGTGTTGCACTCGAATCATTTGCTGAGTCGAAACTGGAAGTAGATTCTGGTGGCATATTATTTGACTCTACCAAATTTACGTCAGTGAAAAATGGCGTGCCACTCGAACTATCTTCAGGTATTGTAGGCAGCTTGTAGTCCTCTAATTTCATAGCCTCTAAGCAGCTATTAATACCTGCAACTGCTTGGTTATAGTCGCCAATCTTTTCCTCAACTTCTCGCAATTTCCGGCTACGCTTGTCTATTTTCGCTTGAGCGTCTTTTTCTATGGCTTGCCGTTTGTTGGCGCGAGCGCGAGCGGACTGCTGCCAAATCAATTGCCGTTTATTTTCAGCCATCGACAACAGATATTTATTCAGCATTTTGATAATTTTTGAACCAAAATTTACTTCTATTGTTTGTGTAAATTTAGCTTGAAAATCAATCTCTAGCAGTTGACGTATAGGTTCTTCTGCTTCCACCATGCGTTTGACATCTCGACTGTTAGATGCTTCTTGCAAAGTTTCCCGGAATTGATAGAGCCAAACGCTATCTTCGTAATCATAAAGATCTGGGCTTTCGATGATATAAAAGACACATTCTGCACTCGCCAATACCTTGACTCCCTCGATAATTTTTATTTGTATATCCTGTATATCTTGAACAATTCCACAATCATCACCTAACAATAAATTACCAAGCTGACGGTGGTATTTTTGCTTGCGGACTCGCTTAATCAAGCGTTGGAAAAAGCTAACAATCAAAATTTCTGATTCCTTAACCAGAACATCCTCTAATCCATTGGCAATGTCATAAAAGGCTTGTCCCAAAATGGCTACCAATGGTGCTGTGACATGACGATGATTGCGGCAGGTATTGGCGAAGGCATCTAATATAGAAAAGTTTTTTATCAACTCGGTGAGATTTTCCTGCATATTCTGGCGCAGGTTGTTAAAATCATGCTGAAAATCTTCGCAACTATCCATCACCAATAGTTTAATTTCTTCTTCTATTTGTCGGTAAAATGCTTCGCCAACCTCCCATACTTCTTTCTCGATCTGTACCAAATCTCGTTCTGTCATTTCTGCAATATTTGCAGGTTTCTTTTTCCACTGACGGCGCTCTTCTAAGTAAAATTCACGCAAGTCGTTACAGAGTTCACTAATATCACTAGCTAGGTTAGCAAATAGTTCTGGTCGCTTTTCCTCGGTCAGATAGCGAGTGATAGCATTACTAAATTCTTGAATACCGCTATCCTGAAGCAATTGTTCAAATATATTATTCTTATATGAATTTAGAATATCTATATATTGTTCATTCTTGCTTTTAGCGTTATCCCTTAAAATCCGAAACTTGCTACGAGGGAGCTTGTCGGAATCACAGTAGTCAAGAAATTCCCTCACAAATAGAGGAATTCCCTCAGCCTCATCTGAGCCTTTTACAGTCTCAGCAGTGAATATAGAATTTAGTCCCCAACGATCGCTTTCACTTGTATTTTCGAGTTGACTAGCCCAGAAACCTAGCAGAGCGCTAGTTTCATAAATCCCCCTTCGCGTATTACTGAAGTCTTCGCTAATCAGATTGTCCAGTGCTTGTTTCAGCTTGGGGTCACGCCAAGTTTTGTCTATGCGGTTAAAGACGTAGAAGACGCGATCACCAATTCCTGAGTTTTCCCGTATTGCTTCTGTTAGTTTCTTTTCTGCTGGCTCTATCTCCCCTTCTTGATCAGCCTTCATCACACAGATGACAGCAGAGGTGTTAGGATCTTCAACTTTGCGATAGGTTAATTTTGCATCTCTTAACACTGGGGCATCGATCCCTGGCAAGTCAACTAGGACGTTACCATCCTCTAACAGTGGATAATGGCAGTAGTATTTAATGCCCTTGAGAACAGCACTGTTTATTCCACGACGAGCATACTCATGTGCCTTCTTGTTGGAAAAATTTAAATCCTCCATCCCCTTAGTATTATTTTTCGATTGGTCGATGTGTGGGCGGTTAGCCCCAAATCCCTTAAGTAATGCCAGCAGTCCCTCTGCTTCGTCTTCCTTCTCGGTTTTTCCAGAACCCTTATGATCTTCAGTAATTTTTTTACATTCCTCCCTTAATTTTTGAATTTCCACCTCTTGAGTAATGTCAACTGACGGTAGTTTCAGAGTCTTACACCTGTCATTTACCTCTTCCTGCACTTCTGAGATGCTAAGAAAAGTAAGATCAACTCGTTCTTCCTCTAACGACTTGGCATACTCTATGTAGCATTCGATGCCAGTAGCATGACCTGTACTGCTGTAAAGCAAATCTTGCCCTAGCAAAGCATTGATCAGCATCGACTTACCAGCACTGTATGTCCCCGCAAAGACAATCTCGAACCTGGGAGCAATTGCCTTATCACGGGAAGTTTTGATTGCGGCGGTGTTGTGCTGCCCTCTCAAAGACGGCTCCTTATCCAACAGCCCCAACAGACGATTTACATGGGCTTCTAAATTTTCACATTGATGTGGTTTTTGGGTCATGTGGAAAAAGCACTCTAATTTTCAGACAATTATTCAGAAGAGCCGGACTCCCTTAGCAACTCAAGCCCCCCTAGCCTACCTACCCACCAGTTAGTCTCGCCAGAGTCACCCGTGCCGATCGCGATCGCGCTCACCTTATTTGCCCCTAAGTCAGTATAGCTGAATTTAAGTCTCTTTTTCACCCGATTAAATTTTGTCTGTATCCTGTTTTAATTCTGATACAACTGCGCCGCGATCGCGCCAAGCTTCCGCATTCTCAGGCTTAATGGCGCTCGCTCGATCGTAAGCTGCCATTACTTATTCATACTAACCCAATATAAAATCAACGCTCACTTCTAAATCGGAAAAAGCCAGCGGCGCAACTTGTTGACCGCGCCAAAACTTGAGCATTAAACTATAACCGTTTGGGCCTGGCTGACGGTAGACTTCCAAACAATTTTCAACTAAATCTACCAGCCAAACTTCCTGAATTAGCGATCGAGCGTAAATGGATACTTTCACATCTCTGTCATAATCAACCGTACTATCTGAAACTTCAACTAACAGCAAAACTTCAGACGGTACTGGATGGGCTGTGGCGTAGTAGTCAGAGCGAGGTTGCAGCAATACAACATCCGGTTGAGGTTCAGTGCGCTCAGTCAACTCGATAGGGTCTTGGACGCCCAGAGTGGCCCGATCTTCTGGAATGAGGCTGAAGCGCCTGGTGAGACGCTTAACAGAACTTGCGTGACGAGTACCAATTGCAGCCATTTTAACAATCTCTCCTTCTATGAGTTCTACCCGATCGCCCTCGGAGAGAATACCAGCCTCAGTCATCAAATGATATTCTTTTACTGTAAATAACCGTTTTTGAAGCTGAACAGACATATAACTATTCTCCTCGTTTGCAGCTTACCTAAATTTACCATAAAAAAAACCGCCCCAAACGGAGCGGAAAAAAAAGGAAAAACTTAGATAACAAACCGTAGACAAAAAGCATTTAAATGTCCCCTATCAAGTCTGTTTAAATACTCTCAATAACTGTAGGGATGGTTCATCGCCAACTATTAATACAGTTGAATTTGAGTGTGGTTGCAAAAGTTTAGCTCGATATACAGGCCACATAGTCTCATCCATTGCCAACTTAAAACTAGAGCTTGCCTCCCGATTCCCTGACACTTAGGAATTTTGAAGAACCGGATTTTGACTGAGTTTAAGTCTCTTTTTCGGCGGAGTCCATTTTGTCTGTATCGTGCTTTAATTCTGATACAATTGCGCCTCGATCGCGCCAAGCTTCCGCATTTTCGGGTTTGATGGCAATAGCTCGATCGTAAGCTGCCATTGCTTCCTCATAGCGCTTTAATTCTGACAAAGCTATTCCCACATGACGCCAAGCATCGTAGGAGTCTGGTTTAATAGCAATCGCTTTCTCATAAGCTGCGATCGATTCTTCATGGCGCTGCAATTTGGCCAAAGATTCGCCTTTACCAAACCAAGCTTCGTAACACTCGGAATTAAGGGTAATTGCTGATTCGTAAGAGGCAATTGCTGCTTCGTGTTGCGACAGTTTGTCGAAAGCTGCGCCTCGGTTGTGCCACACTTCAAAATCCTGCGGTTTAAGGGCTATTGCTTTGTCGTAGGATTCGATCGATTCTTGATATCGCTGCATTTTTCCGAACACAGCGGCTCTATTGTACCAAACTTCGTATTTATCCGGCCGGATGCCGATCGCCCGATCGTAAGAATCAATAGCATCACTGTAGCGGAGCAGTCTCCACAGCACATTGCCTCGATTGTACCAAGTTTCATATCTCTTGGGATTGAGTTCAAGAGCGCGATCGTAAGAATCAACTGCTGCTGCGTACTGCTGTACTCTGGCCAGCATCGCACCTCGGTTGTGCCAAATTTCGCTGTCGGTTGCTTTGATAGCGAGGGCGCGATCGTAACTGGCGATCGCTTCTTCGTAATGCTGCAATTGACCCAACAAAGCCGCTATACTGTGCCAACAACCGTATTTTCTAGCTTCGCTCAAACTTGCTCGCTCGTAACAGGCGATCGCCTCTTCGTACCTGTGCATTTTTCCCAGCAAGTACGCTTTATTATACCACACTTCGTAGTTATCTGGTTTAATCGATAGTGCTTGATCGTAACAGGCGAGTGCTTCTTCCGGGCGCTGCAATCTTATTAACACATTTCCGCGCCAATACCAAGCCTCATCCAAATTTTTATTCGCTAAAAGAGCTTTTTCCAAGCAGCCTAATGCCTCATCATAATTTCCTTGAAAATAAAGCCCTTCGGCTTGCTTGATATAATCGTCAGCAATCAACTTTTCGTCGCTAGCAGGTGCCGTTTGCGAATTTTGGGAAGTGTTTAAAGGCGGTTGAGGTGCGACTTTGAGAGCTTCTTTGGCAACAACTGCGGGAACTTGGGAAATTTCTTGAACAATTTGAGATTTTTTCTCGTCAACTTCTGTACGCAAAACTTGCAGGTGCATGATAAATTGAGATTTGAGAGTCTCAATTTGCTCGACGGAAGATTTGGAAAGTTCAGTTTCTCTAGTTAAAAAATCAATAGATTGTTTAGCGGCACTCATTTGCGCTTCTAATTCATTCCTCAACTTTTGAGTCAGTTGGCTAGAATTTATAAGTTCTGATTCCAATACACCAATGCCTTGCAATCGTTTATTGGCATCAGCTACCAAGTGTTTGATTATCAGCCGTCGCATCATCCAAAAAAAGGCGATTGTCACTGGTGGAAATACAGTACCAAGAATTAGTAAAATATTGAGCAGAGTTATGGTACTATTAAAACCATATCCAGATTCAGAACTGCCACTAGACGGGGAGATAAAAGCGACAACCTCGCGAACTTGAGGATTGCTCTCAACCCCAGTTTCGATTAATTTAGCCAGCCAGGTTTCTTGTAAAGATTTTGTTAGTTCATCGCCCGATGCAGCAGGAGTATTCGCCTTGGTTTTTGCACTAGCAGATAAATCGGGTTGAGCGGCCGCTACCAGCAAACCAGTCGGCGATTTTACAGCAATTCGCGGGGAAAATTGTTCGTGGGCGATCGTCTCAGGCTCGCTAATTGACTCAGCCCGACGGGATAGGGTAGTATTTAGGAAAAATTGTTCGTGAGCGATCGTCTCAGGCTCGCTAATTGACTCAGCCCGACGGGATAGGGTAGTATTTGGGGAAAATTGTTCGTGGGCGATCGTCTCGGGCTCACTAATTGACTCAGCCCGACGCGATTCAGTATTATTTACCGCATCAACAAAGTTGCTAGCCTGCGGTGTCTCAGGAGAAATAGGATGTGCAGCAGGATTGGCGCTAGTATTAGCAGTTAAATTGTGGGATGCGAGGGCAGCCAGAGTCAAGAGAGCTAGATTAGAGACGCGCATAAACGTCAACTCATTTAGGAGAAATTAGTGCTTGGTTGTCAGCGATCGGGCGATCGACCTCATACTCTCAGCAGTTAGAATAGCTGACATGAGGAATGCTGACTTACTATCTCCAAAATACGCGCGCAGCCTGACTTTTCAGGAAAAGTGCCAATAATTTTGGCTGTGGAACTTTGGTGAAAGAATATGTTCTGGCGCCTAATCCGGTTGAATAACTCTCGGAATCATCATTAGGCTGGTAGGGCCGGGTTCACCAATCTGCACAATTAGCCAAAGATCCGGGTGAACCAGACCCGATTTTTAGCTCTAAACCTTAGCTAAAATCGCTTCCGGCTGCTGACGTTCAGCCGCCACTTCCTCTAAATCAGCGCCGTAAATTTCACAGCTATTATTCGGACTTTCAATCAGCTTAATCTTGTGCAACTCTGCGCCCAATTCCCGAACGGGCGATCGCAATAATTGCCCGATCCGAACTGCAATATTCTCCGCAGTCGGCACAACGTTCTCAAAATAAGCAATATCCTTATTTAAAAAAGTGTGATCGAAGGGTTCAACAACATAATCGTCAACGGCTTTTTGCAAAGCTCCCAAATCAGCAATCATGCCAGTCCGCGCATCAATTTCCCCTTTAACAGTCACCTCTAAATGATAATTGTGACCGTGACCGTTGGGACGAGCACATTTGCCATAAATTTCCGAGTTTTCTTCAAAACTCAAATCGGGACGAGCCAACCGATGGGCCGCACTAAAATGAGTGGACAAAGTTAGATAAGCTTCCATTCCGTTTCCTAAATATTCAGCCCAAAGTTCGGGATGTTCAAACAATTGAATTTTGCTCACAGGCAAATGAGGGGCTAGCCGCAGCCAAATTTGCCGTGCTATGTTTTCGGTAGTTGGCAGAGTCTGCTCAAATTCCGGCCACGCTTCGTTAAGGTAGGAAAAATCGAGATGCTGGATAACTTCCCGCTTGATGACGTGCTTGACATCAGACAGGTTGAGCACCATGCCGTACTCGTCGAGTTCGCCTATCATGGAAACGTAAAGGACGTAATTGTGTCCGTGTCCCGGTGCCCGGGCAGTTGGGCCAAACCGCTCAAAGTTCTCGGCTTCGCTTAACTCCGGCAGCCAGTACCGGTGACTCGCCGAAAACTGTGCCCGACGATTGATGATGCACTGCATAAAAGTCAAGTAGGGTAAGCTTGTTAAGTTCTGTAAAGGACTCGCTTCTTAAGGATAAACTAATTTTTGCTGGAATTTTTCGATTATTTGAGGGTGCTGTAAATGAATTTCTACCAATTTTCCAAATATTGGCAACAAGTCGCTCGATCGCGCCGCAGGGCCCTTTTTACGCCACAACACAGATATCCGGCAGAAAATACCGCTACAAAACCGTTTTTCGCCACCAGTTACTAACCCATCAGTTACCAGCCTTTGAGAAAGTACGCGCGTGCGGATCTATCCCGTTCGCGAAGCGTTCCCGAAGGGTAGGGAATCGACCTTTTTTGCAACACAGGGCACTCCACCGTTCTAGTTTTTCGCCTAAGCTCTGCAATAGTTAGCAGTTTGCGGTTCAATTGCGCTCACAACTAATCACCCATTATCAATCACCAATTACCCATTACCAAATATTAATGAATTGGATTACTGTACGAGCCGATCGCTTTTTTGAACATTTCTGGGGTGCGATGACAACCCCGCTATTCTATATCGGGGACACTCATCTGTCCATCAGTGCGATCGTCAAACTGATAATCTTAGCTATATTTGCCTTGATTATAGCTAAGATTATCAGTGAAGGAATCAAGCGCAGCTTGCTAGTTCGGATGGGATTGGATCGCGGCAGTCGAGAAGCAATTTCTACGATCATTAGCTATATTTTAGCCACTATTGGCTGTATATTCGTCCTGCAAGGTTCCGGCATCAACCTCACTTCTCTCACCGTCTTAGCTGGGGTTGTCGGCATTGGTTTCGGCTTCGGATTGCAAAATCTCGCCAGCAACTTTATCAGCGGTCTCACCCTGCTCTTCGAGCACCAAATTAGAGTCGGAGACTTTATTGAAATAGACAAGTTATTAGGAACAGTAGAAACAATTTCGATCCGCTCTACAATTATTAAAACAATTGACGGTCTATTTGTAATCATACCAAATATTAAGTTTGTCGAAACTAACATTATTAACTGGAGTTACAGAGACCCCAGATGCCGCCTCCACATCCCCGTTGGTGTTGCTTACGGATCTGACCCAGTAATAGTTACGGAAGCGCTGTTAATTGCGGCGCGGATGGAACCGAATGTCTTGTCCCATCCTTCTCCTAAAGTATGGTTTCACGGTTTTGGAGATAACGCTTTAAATTTTGAACTTTTAGTTTGGATTGACCAGCCGCAGGAAAGCGATGCTATTAAAAGCGCGGTAAATTTTTTAATAGATTACGAATTGCGCCACCGAAATATCGAAATTCCCTTTCCGCAGCGGGATTTGTGGCTGCGAAACCCGCAAGAGTTAACTCAACTTTTTCACAATAACAAAGAGGATAATTCCAACGTAAAAAAATTTCCGCAGACGGCAAAACATTCAGCAGAGTTTAAATCTAATTCCACCGTTTCTGAACCTAAAAATTCTGCGCCTAAATCCCCCAATAATTGGACGCTGCGAGATTTGTTGCGGCGAGTAACTTATTTTGAACAGTGTACGGATTTAGAACTGCGGCAGTTAATTGAATACGGCTACCGACAACTGTTTCCAGCGGGACAGGTGGTATGTAAGGAAACTGACCCTGGCGATTCTTTTTATATTATTCTGTCAGGTACTGTAGAAGTTCTTTCTCAAAAAGCCGATCAGTATATTGCTACACTTCACGAGGGCGAGTTTTTTGGGGAAATATCTTTGCTGTTGGGTACTCCGAGAACGGCGACTGTTAAAACTAGCGAAGATGCAATTTTGTTTGTGGTGGAACGTCACGATTTGCAAAAACTTTTAAGAGAACAACCCAATTTAGCCGATCAGATTGCTCAAAAATTGTCGGAACGCCAGCAAGCTTTGAGAGATTTGGGATTGTTAGATGACGACTCTTTGGAACAAACTCCTTTTATTAAAATTCGCAAGCGAATTCAAGTTCTTTTTGGAATTTGAAAGAAGGAAGTTCGGCAACGGATTCGCTTTCTGAGGATGTAACGGATGTAACAGATGTCAGGAAGAAGGAAGTTCGGCAACGGATTATGTAACGGATGTAACGGATGTAACGGATGTCAGGAAGAAGGAAGAAGGAAGAGGGAACCATCTGCTTTTTTAACTTTTAATTTTTAATTCATCCTGCGCTTCCCGCCGCAGTCTAGCGGCAATTCTAAACAGTTCTTGACCGGTGTGCAAGTGGCGATCGTCATAATTGAGGGTAAATAGCTGCAATTCTTCTATTCCGTCTCCGACTTGATTGATGCTGTAGTAGAGATAGGCCGCAACTCCGGCTACATTAGATGGATTGGGCATCGATGTAAAAAAGTTATGAGCTTTTTTGAGATACTCGCGGCTGGTTTCGATATAAAGTTGAAACTTTTCTATCAGTTCGTCATCAAACGGATCTGCGGACAACTCGTCTATTTCCTTTTTAAGCGGCTTCAAGATGCTGTTGAGCATTTTATTGACGGGTTTGTATACTTTAATCAGCCACTGTTCCATTTGTTCGTCAGCGTCCCGTGCTGTTTGTGTTTGCTGGCGGCTGACGTTTGGTGCGACTGGTGATTGCTGTTCGGTTTGCTCGGAAAATTGGCGATCGTAAGATTGTCTGTGCTGGGCGTCTCCTAATATTTCATAGGCTGCATTGAGGCGGACAATCTCTTCGTGATCGGCTTTGGAGCTGTGGCTGTCTGGATGAAATATTTTGACTAAACGGCGGTATGCTTGTTTAATCTCGGCTTGTGTTGCGGTTGGGCTAATCTTTAAGGTTTTGTAGTGATTGGTAACGGAAGACACGCTGTTATTTCCTTGAAATCTGGATAATCGGCGAAAAAGTGCTTGACAAAAATATCATTATTTGCTAATTTATTAGGTATTTATCTGATATAAATGCCAAAAAGTGTAAGTTGAAAACGTCAGTTTTCAACTTATCATAAATCTATTTTAGAAAAAGATTGAGGCTTTTGAAGTGGCAAGCCGATCGATATTGGGGACTCTTATATAGCAATCCTAAATCATTTGTGAATTTCTTACTCCCTCCCCTTACCAAGGGGAGGGTTGGGGTAGGGTAAAAAATTTACGACTCATTTGGGACTCCTCTAGCGCTCCTCCCACCCATTGTTACCTCCTTCTCTTGTCTTGCCCGACAAGAGCGCTTACCCGCCGTTTCCCTAACGCGCTGAAAGCAGTTCGTTCAAAAAAAAGCCCCTTCAGAAATTCGGCCTCGCTGGCGATCGAGGAAGCTACAATATATCGCCATTCTTTAATCTACTAAAAAGCCAAGCAGGGCGTACACTGTACGCCCTGCTCTCAGTTTCTGCTACTTGGGCCGGAGGCTAGCCTAGTTGAGGGCCATCGCCAGATTGAGTTCTGGATCTTGGAACAAGGGAGTGCTGAGATAGCGTTCGCCGAAGCTAGGCTGAATCATCACAATCAATTTCCCTGCATTTTCCGGACGCTTGGCGACTTTCACTGCCGCACATAGTGCTGCACCGCTGGAAATACCGGACAAAATTCCTTCTTCTCTAGCCAAGCGCCGGCTGTAGGCGATCGACTCGTCATCGGTAACAACTATAATTTCGTCGATCGATTTCACATTCAGCACCGGCGGCACAAAACCAGCACCGATACCTTGAATTTTGTGAGGCCCTGGCTTTCCGCCCGACAGTACCTGACTGTTAGCCGGCTCAACGGCGATCGCCTTAAACTCGGGTTTCCGCGACTTAATCACCTCTGCGACACCCGTAATCGTACCGCCCGTGCCGACTCCCGAAATCAGGAAATCCACCTCGCCGTCTGTATCTTCCCAAATTTCCTCAGCCGTTGTCGAACGGTGAACCTGCGGGTTCGCTGGATTCCGAAACTGCTGCAACATATACGCATTGGGAGTTGTGTCCACAATCTCTTGAGCGCGGCGGATGCAGCCGCTCATGCCCTCTATTCCGGGAGTCAGTTCTAGTTGGGCCCCGTAAGCTCGCAGCATCGATCGGCGTTCCGTGCTCATCGTATCAGGCATGGTCAAAATCAACTGGTAGCCCTTAGCCGCCGCCACCATTGCCAGAGCAATTCCGGTATTGCCAGAAGTCGGTTCCACTAAAACCGTTTTGCCTGGACTAATCAGCCCTTCTGCCTCGGCTTGATTGACCATACTGACACCGATGCGGTCTTTCACCGATGATGCCGGATTCATGCCTTCGAGTTTTACCACAATCCGAGCCAAGCAGCCTTCGGCTTGGGGAATGCGGTTGAGTTGCACCAGAGGGGTCCGCCCTACCAATTCTGTAATGTCGCCAGCAATACGCATAATCTTTGTCAGTTTGTGGTTGAAAGTAAATGTTAATTCCTAGTTGGCAATATTTTAACTAGATGTAATACATGATATCGAGCTGCCGTCTGCCATTGCGCTTTTCGCACAGATCCTGTAGCGTGTATTTTTGCAAAACTGAGTTGGCAATCGATCGAGCTTCTTGCCAAACTTCCCAAATCACCGCACTTTCTACAGTTTGAGCAGGCGAGTCTTTTTCAGATCGATCGAACTCTGAGCCTTCGAGACAGTTAATAATTTCTAGGAGTGTAATTTTCCACGGTTCCCTCGCCAAGATATAACCTCCCTTGGCTCCTCGCTGGCTGCGAATCAGCCCGCAGCGTCTCATAGTAGCCAACAACTGCTCTAAATATCGATCGGGAATATTTTGCTGAGCTGCTATCTGGCGAATTTGCAGAGGCTCGCCTTCTTCGTAGCAATCGGCAAGCTCCAGCAAAGCTAAGATTGCGTATTCGCTTTTACAGGAGAGTTCTACCATACTTGCTTCCAATACCAGAATTATCAACTCCGAAGTCAGATGTTAAAACTCTCCTCAATGTTGAGTTCCCAATTCTAACTCCTCACTTTACCTTTTATTATACCCCGGTTTTCCACTGAACTTAATCGACTTTCGTCACTTCATCCTTGGGACGATCGGCAATCTGAACCAAACAAACCCAGTTTCTCGTTTCAACTCCCTCCGCTTCCAGCACGGTCTTATTTCAAGAAGCGGGTTGTCTGCCTCTAGGACTGATAATTTTTTATTTTTAATATATTCTTTGCGCCCCCTTCGTGCGGCAAACAAGAAAGCCCTGCAGCAGGCAGGGCTAAACTTGGCCTCTAGAGTTGCCAGGAGACAGGGTATGACCCCCCTGCCTCCTCTAACCCGCTCTTAGAACGTGAAAGTAGTTCTCAGAGTACCAATGATGATGTCATCATTACGGTCATCTTGATTAGGATTAGTCACCCAAATCACGCCCGGAGTAACAGAAATGTTGTCCGAGAGTTGAAACTTGTAGAACCCTTCAACGTGATAGGAATCATCGTTGCGGAAGCTCCGCAAACTCCTGGAAGCTTCAAGTTTATCCAAGTAAGGCTCACGACCTACCACGAGTCCTAGCAAGTTGCCTTCTTTCCCTAAATCAGGCAAAGCCAAGGTGACAGCGTAGTTCCAGATTTTGGCATCGCCGATGCCGAGAATGCGGGCATTGGTTAAACCTGCCCAGCCACCAAGGATAAATCTCGGGCTCAGTCGCAACGAAGCCTGAGCGCCGTAGGAGTTGCTGACAACTTTGCGAGCATTGAAGCCCTCAAAGCCTTCGCTCAAACCGTTGAGAGAATTAGCCACGCCAGTACCTGTGAAACCGCCGAGACTGCCTGGTCCATTCGATAAACCATTGTCGAACCCAAAGTTACCTCTGCTAAAGTAACCGTGGTTGTAGTTGAAAGCAACTTGCAAGTTGCGTCCGGGGGTAAAAGTCAACTGACCCATCGCCGTGTAGTCGCCGTTCGTCAAGCCTGCACCCCTAGCCGGACTGGCTGCATTTGACGCCAAATAGCCAAAGGACAAAGAAGTTGGGCCGAACACTCCGCCCAGCAAGCCCCTGCCGCCGAAGGCATAGTCAAACCCAATACCTGCGCCACCACCCAAGCGATAAATCGGGTTCCGCTGTCCAAAGGTACTCAATGACCCGTTGCCGCCGTCAAAGTCTTCAAAGTAAGGGTTGACAGTCGGCAGAATGTCGTCCCAAACGCCAGCGTTGGCTACAAGGCTAACGTTCAGTCGCTGACCGACGGGGAACTTGTACAGCAATGTGTCGAGGGAAACAACGTTGTCGGTTCTGCCGACAAAATTCCAAGTTTGAGTGCCTTCGTTGGTAGCACCAAGGTTGAAGTTGCGACCGTTGCCGACTTGAAGCCTGGTCAGCAGCAAGTCTCTGCCGGTGAAGCTCGTATTTAAATTCAGGCGCACCCGATGTTGGAAGACAGCTTCGTTGTTGTCGCTGCCTAATCTTCTTTCGTCTCTGCCCAATAAGCCAACGTTGCCACCAAAGTCATCGCTGAGAGCGAAAATCGCTTCCCCAGTCAGCTTGGTAGTAGTTGAGAATTGGTTGGCTTCGAGTTCAGATGTCCGAGCTTCCAAAGCATCGACGCGACCGCGCAGGGTTGCCAGTTCCGCTGCAAATTCTTCTTGGAGCCGTTGGAGGGCTGCCAAGTCATCTCTCGTAGCGAAGTTGCCCGTGCCGCCTCTAATTAGCTCGCTCACCTTGTCTAAGCAAGCATTTAAACCGGCTGCGAATTCGTAGCGAGTCATTGCGCGGTTGCCGCGGAAGGTGCCGTCGGGATAACCAGCAATACAGCCGTAGCGCTCGACTAGGGATTGCAGTGCTTGGAAGGCCCAGTCTGTGGGCCGCACGTCGGAAAGTTGAGATACTGAGGTAACTTGACCTTCAGTTTCGCCGCCGGCAGCACCTTCGCTGCTGTACTGGTTGAGCTGTTCTAATGTGGCGGCTGGGTTTTGCTCTTGCGGTGCGGCAGTTTGGGCTAAAGATTCAGCCGGTTTTGGCAAACTTTGTTCTGTCGCCTCTGCCACTGCCGGGGCTGGAGTTTCTAATTGAACTGCACCGATTTGCTCTGGGAGAGCGGTAGCTGCCGGGGCTGGAATTTCTAGTTGGGCTGCCGGGGCCGAATTTTCTACTGGTTGAGCGACTGTTGGCTCAACTGCGGCTAAAGATTCACTTGTAGGTTGTGATGCCGCTTGGGGATTTGCCTCAGCAGGGGCTGTGTTGGCTCCGACGATCGCATTTTCAGTTGCAGCCGTGGTCCAATCTGCAGTCGCTGCCTGAGTTTCGCTGCCTGCGGCGGCTTCGGAAATTTCTTCTACTGGCTCGGAGGCTGCAGTTGTTTCGGAAACAGCCGCTAAAGCATTTAGTTTCGCTTCGGAGGTTTCAGCGGTTTCAGCTTTTGCGACAGCGGGATTGAGCGCATCAGCAGCCTGCTGAGCGTCTGCTGCCATCGCGCTCGAAGAAACTACTAGGGTAGCTCCTAAGACTGCTGGGCTGATTAGTAAGTAACTCCACAAAAATTTCGACATATTCACTCTCATCCTCACACCGATTACAGAGAAACTTTTCTAGTCTTCTATGTGGTCAGTCGTTGCTCAACTAGCATACTCTAAAAAGAGACCTAAAATTCACTTTTTCTTTTGATTCTTTCGGGCTGACCGAGTAGATAGATGTTACTGACGGCTCCAGAGAGCCTGTTTTTTAACCTGTAGTCAACGGCGTCAAAACCAGACCCGGCTTGGGCTGTCGATTGATTTTACTGATGACACTTGATAGCGCCCGATCGCCTATTTACTTTTTAGCACAGCACACCCGACTCGTCTAGGCTGATTCGACTTTAACACTCAAGCTGTGTCCGAGGACGCTAAAGACTTGGCGGTGATCGAACAGTTCTAACAAATCGGCGTTAATTTTGTTGTGAGATGCTTCTTGCCGCAAAATTTTCATCGCTGCCTCTGTACGCAGGGCTCGCTTGTAGGGTCTATCGCCTGCTGTCAGGGCGTCGTAAATATCGGCGATCGTCATTAATTGCGCTTGAATAGGAATTTCTGACTTGTTTAGGCCTCGCGGATAGCCTGTGCCGTCGAGTTTTTCGTGATGTCCGTAGGCAATGTCTGGAACATTTTTTAAATCCTTTGTCCAAGGAATTTGTTTCAGAAACTCGTAAGTGTGAGTTACGTGAAATTCTATTGCCGATCGTTCTTCCGGTGTCAGGTTGCCCCTCGACACCATCAATTGCAATATCTCGTCTGGGTTCAGCAGGGGTTTCTTTGCCCCATCTATATCTCTATAAGTTTGTCGAGCAATCTCTCGCAGTTGAGCTAGGGGTTCTGCTGCCAAAATGTGAGGCTCGTTTGCCTCTAGCAGCACTTCCCAGTACTCTGCTAATCTGGTTTTCGCCTCTGCTAGCTTAGTGTCTAGCTGTTCGATTTCCTGGCATTGAGCGCACTCTGGCTCCTGGCTCGGGTGTTTTCGGTAGGCTGAATGCTCCAGCAAGTATTTATATTTAGACTGGACGCATTCCATTTCCATCGTCCGTTGAGCTAAGCCAAAGCGGTGGCGAATGATTTCTAGCTGTGCGGGGTAGAGCTTTTTCTGTTTGGTCAAAACTGCTTCGGGCACTCCTATTTTGCCAAAATCGTGCAGCAGGGCGGCGTAGCGAAGTTCTTGAATTTGGCGGTTGTTAAAGTAAATAGAGCGCAGTCCTCCGCTGGTGACGGTGTTTACTTCTTCTGAAAGGCGTACTGTCAGGGCTGCTACTCGTTCTGAATGGCCGTAGGTACAGGGGTCTCTGGCTTCTATGACTTGCACCGAGGCTTTGACGAAGCCCTCGAACAAATTTTCTATGCTGTCTTGGAGTTGATTGCGCTCGATCGAGATTGCTGCTTGAGAAGCGAGCGATCGAACTATCCTTTCTTCCCACTCCGAATACTGCTGCGTCGATTCCCAGGCATTGTCTGCTGTCAGCACCGTCTCTGCCTTTGTTTTGCGGTTGATCAATTGCAGTACACCTATTGTCTCCCCCTGTCGGTTTTGCATCGGCAGTACCATTACCGAGCAGGTTCGGTAATTAATATCCCTGTCAAAACTGGTATCTAGCCGGTAGGGTACGCCCGAGGGTAAGTCGTAGGCATCAGACAGGTTTAAACTTTGACCTGTAATTGCCACGTATCCTGCCAAGCTTTTGTCTGTCAGGGGCAGAGCAAACTCTTTAAACGACAGGCTCGGTTTAGAAGCGTTTTGGGCTACCTTGAACAGCAGCTTAGGTGTTTCGTCGCTGTGATCTACTAAGTAAACGCTGCCAGCATCGCTGTAGGTAATTTCCCTACTTTTGGATAAAATTAAGTTTAACAACTCGCCCAAATCTTGGGCGCTCGACAGAGCCGCGCCAATATCTAAAAGCTTTTCTATCAGATCGGTTTTTTCTGCTGCAGACTCGTTCTTGAACTCTGGCTTTTCAAATACGATCATGGTCGGATGATGGGGAATAGCCTTTTATACATTGAACGTTGGGCCTCTCGACTTTTTCACACCCGATTTTAACCCCAAGTCGATTTTTTATTTGCGAGCTTTCCGCGATCGGGGACTGTGGCTATATCCAGGACTCTTGTCGGGTCAACTGGCACTCTTTTAATCGAGCGCAGAAATCTCTTGGGCTAGCGCAAAGTCTTTCTCAGTTAAGCCTCCGGCATCGTGGGTTGTCAAGTTAACTGTAACTTTGTTGTAGGAGATTTCTATGTCGGGGTGATGTCCTGCGGCTTCTGAGGGGGCGACCAACTTATTTACAAAGGCGATCGCTTCGATAAAATCTTTAAATAAACGGGTAGAGCGCAGTTGTTTACCTTCAATTGTCCAACCTGACAATTGACTGGCGCGCTCTTGAATTTCAGTATGGTTAATTAGCTCAGCCATAATTTTTTTTCTTTGGGATTAGCAATGGCAGATTAACTGCCCACCTGTAGAAACCCTGCCCAAAAACTATCCGCTCTCACCAATAGCGTTTAGCCTCAAGTTTTAATACTTAAGATTTAACACTATTTGAGGTGAGAGCGGTCTAGCGGGTCTTCAGATTAGAACCTGACTGCCGGGAGAATCCCTAGCTCAGCCTGGTTCCCCGTGGAAGTCGTTTCCCGTTGGAGACGACGGCTGACTGCTAGTGAGCGGCCCCGGCGCACAGCCGGTAGTTTCCAATCTGATGACCCATGCGTTTACTACTTTCTATCATGGGCATCACCTCCAGGTTTAGCTAAATGGCTTAATATTGGAACGCACATCACCTAAATACAAGATTTAAGGTGATGATTTGTGCGCTAGCCATTGCCAGCGTTACCAGAAGAACTTGCGTTCTGAGTATCATTCTAGTATTCACAATTATTAGAATAACACAAGGAATTAGAAGTGGGGGGATAAAAATTGAGATTTTTGTAAAATGATGGCAAATTACTGCTGCTGCAAGGTCTTCGATCGATCTCTACAGCAAGCGGGCGATCGCAGTTTCAGCCATTTGCCTATATTTGCTTCAGAATCCGGGCTGTGCGGTTATCAGGTGCCTTGCAACTCTGGCGGCGGGGAAAGGCCGCTCGATTTCTTGCCAGATAGGAGAGTTCACCAGATATAAAGACGCAAGTTGTTCTAGCTACAGGCAGAGTTGGTTTTTGTACAAAATCAACTTTTTTTCGGGCGCTAATTCGATCGAATCCTGGAAACAAAAAGCTCCCGCCTGGTGGCGGGAGCTTTTTAAGCATTAAGGGTAAAGCCTAAACTGCTTTATCTTACCCTTTTAAAATGTTGGAATTTTTGATATTTCGCGCTGATTACAGAGCGTTACCGCGAGGTAGAACTTCTTCAGGGAAGATGTAGTTTTCGTGAGGTTGGTCCGTAGGAGCCATCCAAGCACGAATGCCTTCGTTAAGCAGAATGTTCTTAGTGTAGAACGTTTCAAACTCAGGATCTTCAGCAGCGCGCAATTCTTGCGATACGAAGTCATAGGCGCGCAGGTTTAATGCTAAACCGACGATGCCAATGGAGCTCATCCACAAGCCTGTGACAGGTACGAACAACATGAAGAAGTGCAACCAGCGCTTGTTGGAGAAGGCAATTCCGAAGATTTGCGACCAAAAGCGGTTAGCTGTAACCATTGAGTAGGTTTCTTCTGACTGAGTTGGGTTGAAGGCGCGGAAGGTGTTTGCGCCTTCGCCGTCTTCAAACAAGGTGTTTTCTACGGTTGCACCGTGGATAGCGCACAACAGCGCGCCGCCCAAGATGCCTGCAACGCCCATCATGTGGAAGGGGTTGAGCGTCCAGTTGTGGAAGCCTTGCAGGAATAGCAGGAACCGGAAAATTGCTGCGACGCCGAAACTGGGGGCGAAGAACCAGCCTGATTGACCCAAGGGGTAAAGCAGGAACACCGAAACAAACACGGCGATGGGGCCGGTGAATGCTAGGGCGTTGTAGGGACGGATGCCTACCAAACGGGCGATTTCAATCTGACGCAGGCAAAAGCCGATCAGTGCGAAAGCGCCGTGGAGGGCGACGAATGTCCACAGCCCACCGAGTTGGAACCAGCGGGTGAAGTCCCACTGTGCTTCGGGGCCCCACAGGAACAGCAGGGAGTGTCCGAGACTGTTGGCTGGGGTGGAGACTGCTACGGTGAGGAAGTTGGCTCCTTCTAGGTAGGAGCTTGCCAAACCGTGGGTGTACCAGGATGTGACGAAGGTGGTGCCTGTTAACCAGCCACCGATGGCTAGGTAGGCGCAGGGGAATAGCAGGATGCCAGACCAGCCTACGAAGACGAAGCGATCGCGTTTGAGCCAGTCGTCGAGTACATCAAAGATGCCTCTTTCGGTCTGGGCGCGTCCGACTGCGATTGTCATTTACGCAAATCTCCAAATGGATATAATTACAACGGATCTGCCTCTAGTCATTAGTCTCTAACCGTTGCCTCTGCTTAGCAGAAAACAAGTTGGATTATGAACAGAGTTTACTTTTCTTTACCGTATTAACGATTATAGAGGTAATTCTTTACAAGAGCAAGTTTTTATTAAAAAACTTCCGGAGCTTGACTTGTCGGAAGTCCCCGAAGTCCCCGAAGCCCTCGAAGCCCCCGAAGTCCTTGCCCTGCATTTGGGAACTTCTACTATATAGGAGTCTTTGCGCTTTGCGTCAGAAGCCCGGTCGCTTCGTAGATATATCGGCCTCAACCTCTTATTTTTCTAAGAAACTGGGTTTCCGTGGGTAAGTCCTATATATATACTGAGGATAGAGCTCCAAACTTAGGTTTTTAAGACTATATGTTCAGCATTGACATCATTGTGAAAAATACGCCCGTCTCGCTGTCGGTGCAGCGGAAGTTGGAGGAGGACGCTGAGACTGTTTACCAGCAGGTGCTGGCGGCGATTCGCAACTCCCAACCGCAAATTTTGGAACTCACCTGCGAGAAAAATCCTGAGAAAAAGGTGGCTGTACTCAGCAGCGAAATTTCTGGGGTGGTGGTTTCTCAGAAATCGGGGGCGTCATCTACAGGCAGATCCCCTGGTTTTGTCTCGATGACAGCAGAATGAGGGCTGGGGGTGTTGGTGCCGATATGAGCCAGTCAGCGGTTGCTGTGCGGGATTTGGGTTTTTGCTGGCCGTCTGGCGATCGAGTGTTGCAAGGTTGCTCTCTGGATGTACCTAAGGGCGAGTTTTGGATGCTTTTGGGCACTAACGGCAGCGGCAAGTCTACGCTGTTGAGGCTGATGGCTGGGCTGCTGCACCCCCAGTCGGGAGAAATTGACCTGGGGGGGCGAGTGGGTTTTGTGTTCCAAAACCCGGATCACCAATTGGTTATGCCGACAGTGGGTGCGGATGTGGCTTTTGGTTTGGTGGAGGAAAAGCTTTCTAACGTTCAGGTGCGGGAGAGGGTGGCGGAGGCTTTGGAGGCTGTGAATTTGCTGGATTTGCAGCGGCGGCCGATTTATGCTTTGAGTGGGGGCCAGAAGCAGCGAATTGCCCTGGCTGGGGCGATCGCCCGTCACTGCGAAATTCTGCTGTTAGATGAACCGACGGCTTTGTTAGATCCTGATTCTCAGTTGGATTTGGTGGCTGCGGTGCAGCGGTTGGTAAAAAATCGCGGGATTACGGCTTTGTGGGTGACTCACCGTTTGGATGAGTTGAATTATTGTGATGGGGCTTTTTTGTTGGAAAAGGGCCAAGTGGTCGATCGGGGAGATCCGGCGCGTTTGAAGCAGCGGTTGATGCAAAGTCAAGATGTTTAGCTGTCAAGCAATTGGAGAATTAAGTCATTCTGCGAGGGAAATCGCTACTACATAAACGAAGTCTGCCTTCGCAGACTAAGAAATAAATAGGATATTTAACCAGATGTTGGCTGCACGCCAAATTAATCTCGCAATCCTCGATCGCGCAACCAAGCATCTGCCCAAATTGTATCGGCTTCTGACAGCGGTGGTATGACTTCCCAGTTGCGATAATCTATCTTCAGGTCGTAACTTGCTATGTCGTAAATTTGAGTGAATAATTCCTGCAAGTTTATGACAGGTTCGGTATCGCCCGATCGCAGTGGCAAAGGAAAGGCTGGCAGCGGGTTCTGCACGTTAAAAGCGTACAAATCTGCTCTGGGACGGCGATTTCCCCGACACACCAAAACGCTATAGTGGCTTTCAATGTCATTGCCAATAACTGGCATTTTTAGACCGCGCCGCAATAAATCTATTTCAATTAAATGAGTGCGGCTACCTAAAATTTCTTCTCGCTTTTCTTGGTACATTTGTCGCCCTTTGCCAGTTCGCTTATTAGTAGGCGAGAGGATTTTAATAACTGTTATCACTTCTTTGGTTTCTCTTTCTCTAATTTCTAAATAGCCTTCCCGAACCTGGTAGGGCATGGGAATAATTGCTGTTAATGGTTGTGTAGGCGGTGCTGCAACTGCTACGTTTAATGCTGTTGTTTCTGTTGCCGTTTGCGGCTGTATTACGTTTACGTCAGGAATGCCAATAACGGACAAATCCTCGTCAGCGGTTTCATACATTCTCACTTCCAATGACACGAAATACTTAGGACGCAGTTGGGGAGATAAAAACCTGAAAATTTCACTAATCAGCAAGTGGTGTATCCCAGGCCAAAAGTCGGGATGTTCTAAATACGGGTCCATGCCGGGAAAGGGAGATGGCATTGATGTGACTCCTTGACTCAAATCTATTTTCAGTTTAGCAACATTTTTTTTGGCAAATTATGGTCGATCGCACTTCCTGTCAAATAGAATAATTCCTATTTGTGGAAGGGCGATCGCACTTTTCAACTATTAAACTTCGATCGCCAATTGTGTTTGAATTGGAACGCTGTTTTCATCCAACACAGACACCGCATTTACGAAAACAATTGTATGCGGGACTGCGGGCATTAAGCGGCGCAGTGCATTTAGGTAAGATTCGGCATCGGGGCGGCGGGCGAAACGGCCGACTGTTAACCGCTGACAGTTAGGGAGGTGGCGAATTAGATGCCAAGGTTGAAGTCGATCGCGATATGTCGATTGTTTTGGTATCATAGATGTGTTCTGCCCACTTTTGTGGGTGGTAAAGGAAAGGCGATCGCTCTAGATTTCTCAGGTCACGGGGCGATCGCTGTTAACTATCTTTATTAAAAGATATGAGCATAGCTGCTGTCAAGCATAAATGGGATTAATTCGATTGCGAGTTCGAGAACTCGCTGAGGAGAAGGGTTGGACGCTCAAAGAAGTCTCGGACAGAACGGGAATTCCTTACAGCACGGTTAAAAAATACGCCCAAGCTCCTAAACTGGCAACAGTGGACTACACGGCTTTGCAGAAACTTGCTGCTGTCTTCGATTTGATGATCGAAGATTTGGTTGAGGTTTTGGAAAATTAAACTGATTTGTCAGCGGGAAGATGGGGTTAATTCGGTTGCGGGTTCGAGAACTAGCCCAAGAGAAGGGTTGGACGTTGAAAGAAGTTTCTGAGCGATCGGGCATTCCTTACAGTACGGTTAGAAGCTATGCCCATTCTCCCAAACTGGCAACTGTAGATTATACGGCTTTGAACAAAATGGCTCGCGTGTTTGATATTGCGATCGAAGATTTAGTTGAGATTTTGGAAGAGTAGGCTGATTTATCGTTGGGAATATGGGACGAATTAGGCTGCGAGTTCGAGAATTTGCTCAAGAGAAGGGTTGGACTCTCAGGGAAGTCTCCAACAGAACAGGTGTTCCATACACCACGATCGCCACCTATGCTAATTCTGCAGGTATGGCAACTGTAGACTACACAGCTTTGGACAAGATGGCTCGTGCGTTTGATATTGCGATCGAAGATTTAGTGGAAATTTTGGAAGAATAGGCTGATTTCCTAAGAATGCAATTGGACGAACTAGGCTGAGAGTACGTTTTTGACAAGCAGACTTTACCTTTATTAAATTCAAATTATGAAAGTTCAATCTATCAAGTTAAAGTATTTTAAGAAATTCAGAGAGCGAGAATTAGATTTCACCGATCCAGAAACTGGACTGGCACGAGACCTTATAGTTTTAATAGGGATGAATGGGACTGGCAAAACAAGTATTTTACAGGCAATAGCAGCAACATTGGGAGAGGCAACAGGTCGATTGCAGAGGCTTTCTGAATTGGAATGGCCGGGATTTAATTATGAATTGCTAGGGAGTAACTGGGGAAAGTTTGAACCAGACGTTACTCTAAAAATGCAATTTTCGTCTCCAGAGATCCACGCGGTTCGGGAGTTCCACCAAAAATTGCAAAATATCGGTCGCAATTTACCAGTTCCTCCTGCTGATAAACATATTGTGTCCCTTAAATGGCAAGGTGAGCGCGTTCAGGCAAACACTTCAAGTGAATTGTTTCAATTCAAAGGACGGGAATATGCTAAGCAACTCCTTAGAGCTGAAGGCTTTCAGGTGTTTGAGCGAGTTGGGACAATTCTTTGGTACACAGAGCAGAGAACTTCTACCAGCCTAACTACTGAAAACCAGGATGAAAAAATTGAAATTACAGAAGATAATCTACGAGATCGCTTTTCAAAGTGGCGACAATTTCATCAGGATGTTGAAAGGGGAAGAATTAAGCAATTCCGACCCGGACAAAAGGACATATATGCTGAAATTGAGCAAGCTTATAAAGTTGTTTTCCCCGAACGTAGCTTTGATGGACCTGTTCCACGAGAAGGGATTGATGACATTCTGAGCGAACCCTGGTTTTATCTATATGATGGCAGAAACCAATATGAGATTTCTGAGATGTCTGGGGGCGAACGTGCTATATTTCCGATGATGATGGACTTTGCTAATTGGAATATTCATAATTCTGTGATCTTGATTGATGAAATTGAGTTGCACTTACATCCACCACTGCAACAAGCATTATTGAGAGCTTTGCCCAAGTTAGGGAAAAATAATCAATTCATTATTACAACTCACTCTGATTATATAGAGCAGCTAGTACCTGAAGCATACATTGTTCGTTTAGAGGAGTAACTATGAGTGTTGTTAGTAGTGGAAAAATACTTTTTTGTGAAGGAGCGCCCACCAGTTTAGACTATAAATTACTTAATACATTAGTTGACAGGATAACAGCTAATACCTGCACAATTGTTACTGTTGGGAGTAAGTTTACATTTTCAAAATTTGCCGAAGGATACTTTTCAGCGAGTAAAGCACTAGACCCGAAATACATTGTTTTTCTAGATCGGGATTTCGATGTTAAGCCAACTGATAACTGCCAGCTACTCCAAAGAGCAAATAAATCTGGCAATAAATCTATTTTTTTAAGTTATCGAACTTGTGTTGAAAATTATCTCTTAGATGCTAATTTAATTCACAATTATTGGGAAGAAAAGTACAATGAAAAGCAGGACAATCCAACTTCTACCTGGGGGCATAAAAATTCACCAGGAGTCGCTCGGATTTCAAAACTGATTGAAACTAGCGCCAGAAACTTGCAAGCTTACCAAGCTGTAAGATGGGCTTTGGGTGACTTGGTGAACCTGAGTGTAGCACGGGAACAACTCAAAACTACATGGACGAATAAAGGTAAACTACCTAAATCATTAATTTTGCAAGACTGCAAAATTAAAGCGTTAGAATTAGTCAATCAATTTAGACAGGCTGTTGAATTAGTTAGACCAGAAAAATTTGAAGATAACCTTGTTGTCTATGAACAACTATTTGCACGAGAAGAATTTTGGACACAGAAGCAATACTTAATTTGGTTTAATGGCAAGGATATTCAAAAGGAAATGCAGAGACAAGATTCTACATTTATTTCTCTAAGTTCATTTTTTGATTGGGCAATTACTTACCTAGACATTAATCAGCATGACGACCTTATAGAACTAAAAACAAAAATCGAGGAGCTATAGTTTAATTAAGTATAGTCACTTACAATTTTAGATTTCCAATTTGAGACTTGCGATTTTCAAATCTAAAATTGGAAATCTAAAATTACCTTCGATCGCCCTTTTTTCCTCCCTACTTCATCTCATATCCAAACAAATTAGGATCGACTTCTCCCAAATTCAAATCGACTAAACCATACTCAGCCCAACGCCTTTCTACCATCGCCGCCACATCCGGATCGGACTCCAAAACTTCCCCCCATTCGTGATCGGTTTCCGGCGGCATCTTCGTAGTAGCATCAATCCCCATTCTGCCTCCCAAACCAATCTTTTCACTGGCAAAATCTAACGTATCAAAGGGCGTATTCGGCAGAATAAATACATCCCGAACCGGATCGACTTTAGAACTAATTGCCCACACAACTTGACGCGGGTCGCGAATGTTGATACTTTTATCGACAACAATCACAAACTTAGTGTAAGTAAACTGCGGTAATGCACTCCAAAATGCTAAAGCAGCCCTGCGCGCTTGACCGGGATATGCTTTATCAATCGAGATAATTGCCGCTTTATAACTCAGCGCTTCCATCGGTAAGAAGAAATCAACAATTTCCGATACTTGCTGCCGCAAAATAGGCGTATAAATACGGTTAAGCGCGATCGCCATCATTGCTTCTTCTTTCGGCGGCCGCCCGCTAAATGTGGTCAGATAAATCGGGTCTTTGCGGTGCGTCATGCAGTGGAACCGCACCAGCGGCGAATCTTCCACGCCGCCGTAATAACCCATGTGATCGCCGAAGGGCCCGTCGGGCAGAACTTCACCGGGGGTAATCGTTCCTTCTAACACAATTTCCGAGTCCGCCGGTACTTCCAAATCTACGGTTTTGCACTTCGCCAACTGCACGCCGGAACCGCCGTAAAGTCCGGCAAATAACCATTCCGATAAATCTACAGGAATTGGCGTTGCAGCGGCGAGAATAATCAGGGGATCGACTCCAAGGGCGATCGCAACTTCCAACTTTTTACCAGCCTGCGCCGCTTTCCGCAAGTGTCGCGCGCCGCCCCGCACCGATAACCAGTGTACAGTCATCGTGTTTTTTGACTGCAACTGCAACCGATAAACCCCCACATTCGGCGTGCCCGTTTCGCAATCTTTGGTAATTACCAAACCCAGGGTGATAATTTTACCCGCATCTCCCGAATAAGGGCGAATCATCGGGATTTTGTTCAAATCCACCCCTTCTCCCTCAAATACCACTTGCTGACAAGCTGGGAAAAAGTCGCGGCCCGGTTTAGCTTTCACTACGTCGAACAGCACTTTGCCGAATTCTATCGCTTGGGAAATCTTTTTCGGCGGTTTTGGCTGTTGCAGCATTCCCAGTTTTTTGCCGAGCTCTTCTAGTTCGATGGGCTTTTCCATGTTCATCGCCCAGCAAACGCGCTGTTCCGTGCCCAACAGGTTAATCGCAACGGGGAAATCTGCGCCTTTGACGTTTTCAAACAGCAATCCGGGGCCGCCTTTTTGCAGCATTTGGTTGGAAATTTCGGCAATTTCGAGGTCGGAATCGACTAAAGCGCTAATCCGGCGCAGTTGTCCCCGTTCTTCTAGTAGTTTTAGGAATCCCCGCAAGTCTCTAGCCATTTTTTTTAAGAATTGTTAACGTTCTTTTGTTATTATGAGCCGATCGACTGTCACAAGTTACTCCTGAACCGCTCAAAAGATACGTATTTAACGAACCGCGAAGACGCCAAGGGCGCGAAGGAAGAGAAAGAAGAAGATAGGTAATGCCTTGTTCGGTTCGGGAGTAGGCTGCATAATGGGTTACATGAAATGTCCAAGATGCGAATCTGACCAAGTTCGTAAAAACGGCCGTCCCAACGGGCACCAGCGGTATCTTTGCAAAGCTTGCCGCAAACAATTTTTTGAGCGGTTGAGTCCGCAGTCTTTCAGTCGCAAATGCACCGAAACACGGTTAAGCGAAGCTATCCCGAAGGAAATCGCCCCTGCAACCACCACAGAGTCCGGCGGGATTGCGATTTTGCTGTTGGATGCCGAAAATCTGAAACTTAAGGTTAATACAGAACAATTCTTAGCCGGTTTGTGCGACTATCCCCTGCAAGTTAAAATTGCTTTTGCTAGCTGGAAAAACCCGAGTATCGGCAAGTTGGATGCTGAACTTTACGATCGCGGTTATGAACTGATTCACGTTCCGGGCGGTGCTAATAGTGCTGATGGTAAAATGATTGCTTTTGGCGCTGCTATTTTATACCGATACCGGGATGTGCGACAAGTTTTTGTCTGTTCTTCGGATGGTTTGTTAAATCATCTTTGCAATCAGTTGCAAAATCAGGGATTGACTGTGTTTCGGGTGCGTCGGCAAAATTCGGTTTTGTCTGTAGAAAATCCTCTGACTGGTGATACTCATCATTATTCTTGTGAGAGGGAAATGGAAATCCCTAGTTTTGAAGAATTGGCTAATCAAGTTGCAGAGTTGTTGAAGGCTGAACACAAATCTATTGAGGAGCGAATCGCTCGTTTTTCTAGTGTGGCGGAGCTTTTTCAAGAGCGCCGAACTATTGTTTTCCCTTCTACAACTTCCCCCGTAGCAGCACTGTCGGAGCCAGCACAAAACGAAGTTAACCCGGTGCTTGAAGCATCTTTGGCAACCGTTGCTGTTCCTCCAAATATTGCGGAGCAAAATTTGCCAGAAATAATACCGGATCTCAATTCAAATGCTATTGAGTCGCTGGATGTTTTAAAAAATATACTTGTAGAAATAATTGAAGCTGCCAAACTTGACTTGAAAGAGGATGCTATTCCTCTGGTAAGAATTAAAAAAGATTTTTTGGCTAAGTATCAATCTCATGCTGATTTAGTTGTGAAAAATTTTTTTGGTGAAAAATTTAGTTTAATCAAATATTTGCAGTCGGAATCTGAGGTGTTTCAAGTAAAATTAATCGACCAGAAACATCAAGTGGCGCTCGCAAAAAAAACCTCCCCTTCAAAAACTCATTCCTCTGCTGCCCTGGAAGCATCTCTAGTCAAAATTATCAGAGGATTAACTGCTCAATCTCCCGGGAGCTATATTCCGATTAGCCAGGTTGCCAGCGAATTTAATAAGTCATACAATCAACCAATTACTAAAAAACTGCAATCGCTGAATTTGGGCAGCAAGGTGATTAATTTTTTGCAGTCATGCAAAACATTTAAAATTAAGAAAAACGGTAAAATTTATGAAGTGGCGATCGCACTTCCCTAGCTTTTTTATAAATACGGCCCTACCTGGGCTGTAAATCGCCCGCCGAAGTATGAAATTAGCCGAGTGCGATCGGACAAATCATTTTTTACGGCGGTCGCCAATTTCGAGCGTCAATCCTACGCGCAATAACTCCAATAAAACTCGCAGCAGTTAACCGTCAAAAACTTAATCTAATGTTAACCTTAATTTAAAACAAGCTTATTGTTATTACACCCACTTCTTAATAGTTAAAAGTTTAATCTAAAATTAACCATAATTTAAAACAAGCTTATTGTTTCCTATGTCTTTAATTAGGGATTTTAGTCTATCCTATGTAGGATTCCCAAAGCCTGCTATCAATATTGAGGACGAAAATTATGACTTTCTTCACAGCACGTTGGCGGCGTGCTTTTATAGTTACGCTAGCGGTAGCAGCATTTTCGCTCTCGTTGATTACTTCTGCTGTAGCTGCTGTCACACTAAACGGTTCGGGAGCAACTTTCCCTAAACCTCTTTACGATCGCTACTTCTCTCAGATGAGAAGTGCCAATCAAATTACTGTAAACTACGAAGGAACTGGCAGCGGTGCTGGTATCAAAGCATTAATTGCAGGCACTGTTGATTTCGCAGGCAGCGACGCGCTGATGACTGCGGCGCAAATAGCCGAAGTAAAGCGCGGCGTCATGGCGGTTCCGACTGCTGGCGGTGCTGTTGCAGTTGTTTACAACTTGCCCGGAGTGACGAATCTGAGGCTAAATAAGGATGCCATGAACGGCATCTTTGAAGGCAAGATTACTCGCTGGAATGATGCGAAAATAGCCGGAATTTCTGGACAAGCTAAAGGCTTGCCAAATACTCCAATTCGAGTAGCTGTACGGGCAGACAGCAGCGGTACAACGTTTATTTTTGCTAACCACTTGCAGGCAACTGGTAGCAGCATCAAAGCTGCCGCTCAGCCGAAGTGGCCAGACACCGCTGTCAGCGGTCAAGGAAACCCCGGCGTAGCTGCTTTGGTGAAGAATACAGCGGGTGCGATCGGCTACGTTCAAGATACTTATGCTCGGCAAAACAATCTCCAAACAGCATTTATTCAAAATAAAGCTGGCCGGTTTGTAGATCCTAGCTTGGCTGAAGCAGAGAAAGCTTTAGCAGGGGAAACATTCCCCGCAGACTTCCGCTTAGTAGAAGGCAATCCTAACGACGGTTATCCGATTGTTGGCTTGACTTGGCTGTTAATCTACAAACAGTATCCTGCTGCGAAAGCAGAGGCTATTAAAAAGATGGTTAATTGGGTGATGACTACAGGTCAAGGTATCAACAAACAGCTAGAGTTTACTCAGATTCCTTCAGCTACAGCTCAAAAGGTGGTTCAAACAGTTAATCAGACTGTGGTTGCCAGAGGTTAATTGGGGCGAGCGCACGGGGTTAGGAGTGGACGAGTTAAATGTATGACTCAAAACTCATAAATTATCAGCTTAATGTGCGCTAAATTTACTATGTAAGGTGCGCGCTGCACCCCCTACAAACCAGGTTTGCAGCGCGCACCAACCCCCTTAGAATAACTCGTCTTTCAAGCAAACATTTCGCTTCTTACGCAATAATTCCGGCATGACAAATCCTTCCAAAAAACGTAAAAAAGTGACTCGGGAATCGCCCGAAATAAACACAGCATTAGACTTGACAGATACTTCTGGTGAAGGTTTATTGATCGAGTCAGGATTTACAATGTTTGTATGGGCTTTTGCCTTAGCGACAGCGGGTACGCTGTTCTGGATAAGCGCGATAATTTTTAAAGATGCTTGGCCAGCTATTAGCAATTTTGGGCTCTCCTTCTTGTGGAATCCCAAGTGGGATATCGGCGAGTTGCAGTTTGGGGCCTTGCCGTTTATTTACGGCACTGTGATTAGTTCTGCGATCGCCATAATCATCGCACTTCCTTTAGGGCTGTCAGTAGCTATAGTTACTAGCGAGAACTTCTTACCCCCTTGGGTGCGATCGCCCTTGGGATTCATGGTTGAATTAATCTCGGCTATTCCCAGCGTAATAGTTGGCCTTTGGGGAATTTTTGTTTTGATTCCCTTTTTGTTGCCATTGCAGCAGTCATTGTTTAATAATTTCAGTTGGTTTCCCCTGTTCAGCAGCGAACCTTTAGGCCCCGGAATGCTGCCGGCAGGAATACTGTTATCAATTATGATTTTGCCAACAGTAGCCGCCATCAGCCGCGATGTATTGCTATCTGTCCCAGTAGATTTGCGAAGTGCTTCGATGTCCCTCGGTGCCACCCGCTGGGAAACAATATTTAAGCTGTTATTACCAGCAGCTAGTTCAGGAATTATAGGCGCTACAATCTTGGCATTGGGGCGCGCTTTAGGCGAAACAATGGCCGTCACAATGGTGATTGGCAACTCGATTCAAATAAACCAATCCCTGCTAGCTCCCAGCTACTCAATTCCTGCGGTTTTGGCAAGTCAATTTCGGGAAGCTCTCGAACCGCTGCACATTGGCGCTTTGATGTATTTAGCCTTGATTCTATTTGTCATCACTCTGTTGGTGAATGCAGTGGCAGTATTGCTGGTTAAGCTAATGGGCGTTAAGGGAGCTAAAAATTAAAAATGACTCAAGCACAAAAATCAAACAGTATTCTGGATGCAGAAATCTACAACCCCCTGTCAGTGAGCAGAACTTTGTTCAGCCGGGGAATGACACTTATTGCCTGCTTTCTCACAGCTCTTGCCGTGCTACCTTTGTTCGCTATTTTGTACAAAATCCTGGGGGAAGGACTTACACATTTGAGCTGGGAAGTGCTAGTATCTTTGCCCGCACCCGTCGGAGTTGAAGACCAGCCCAACGGCTTTGCCAATGCCATTCTAGGCACTGCTTTAATGGTGGGAATTGCGACATTGATCAGCGTCCCTATCGGCGTAATGACGGGAATATTTTTGTCTGAGTTTGGTAGAGAAAACAAAGCGATGGCCAATAGTATTCGCTTTATCACCGTCATTCTCAGCAGCGTTCCGTCGATCGTAGTTGGCGTCTTTTCCTACGCCCTAATTGTCGTTACTACCAAAGCATTTTCATCATTAGCAGGCGGTTTTGCCCTCGGCATCATCATGCTTCCAGTTGTTGCTCTGACAACAGAACAAGCATTAAAATTAGTGCCTACTTCTTACCGCCTCGCTTCTGCTGGGTTGGGAGGCGGACGCTTTCAAACTATGTTTCGCATTATCATACCCTCAGCGCTTCCAACTATTACCACAGGTATTTTACTCGCTGCTTCCCGGGCCGCCGGCGAAACCGCACCGCTGATTGTAACGGCGTTGTCGAGTCAATTTTGGCCTCCTTTAGTTGATAAATTGGGCGAGATAATGCAGTCTCCCATAGGTGCAGAAACTATCTCAAAACTCAAAGAAATTCCCGAGACACTGCTGACTCCGACTCCTTCTATGTCGGTATTAATATATAGCTACGCCAGCTCTCCTTACAAGGAGCAGAACGAATTGGCGTGGACTGCTGCCTCTGTCCTTTTGGGTATGGTTTTAATTGCTAGCGTCGCATCCCGTACAGTAACTCGGAAACGCTTGCAAAACCGATAAATCAATAACTAAAGTGCATTGTTCAGTCAAATACTAACAATATAACCCGCAAATAATGAAACCTAAAGCTAACTTGAAAGCAGAAAACTATACAGATCAATTCCTAGACGATGTTACCCCGGAAATTGACCCCAATGCAATGCCAGCACTGCGGGTTCAGGACTTGAGTTTTTATTACGGAACTCACAAAGTCTTAGAAAATTTATCGATGAATATCCCTCACCCGCAAATTACGGCGATTATTGGCCCTTCAGGTTGCGGCAAATCTACCTTTCTCAAAGCTCTCAACCGGATTGGTGAATTGGAGGGAAAGGTTCAAATTAAAGGAAGAGTAGAGTTTTTTGGACAGGATATTTACAGCCCGAAAGTAAACATTAATAGTTTGCGCCGCCAAATTGGGATGGTGTTTCAAAGGCCGAATCCTTTTCCGCTGAGCATCTACGATAATATTGCTTACGGGGTGAGAATTTTTGGTCGCAAAAGCAAAGCAGAATTAGATGAAATTGTGGAATCTGCACTTAAAAGTGCGGCGCTTTGGAATGAAGTAAAAGACGATTTGAATAAATCAGCTCAGGGGATTTCGGGCGGACAGCAGCAGCGGCTTTGTATTGCTCGCGCTTTGGCGGTAAAGCCGAAAATTTTGCTGATGGATGAACCTTGTTCTGCTCTCGATCCGATTTCAACGATGAAGATTGAGGAGTTGTTTCAGACTCTGCGGCAGCAGTTAACTGTTGTGATTGTGACGCACAATATGCAGCAGGCGGCTCGTGTTTCTGATTACACGGCATTTTTTAATACTGATGAAAGTCGCATCGGCCGGCTGGTTGAATTTGGGCCGACAAGTAAGATTTTTACTTCTGCGGGTAATTCGAGTACGAGAGATTACATTCAAGGCCGTTTCGGTTAATACCAGGGTGTTTTGCTTTCTCTCACTCGCTATATTATGACAGGGGCTTAAGTCCCTGTCTCACAGTTAAAGTTCTCTTAGGAAAACTCTGAAATAGTAATAGTATTTGACTTACTATTAACTCAGATTTGGCAACATTCTCAATAAGTATTTCAGTCCTCCTAGCTGGGGACTTGATTTTTGAGGCGGGGGTGTAGACCCCTGCCGGAATTATTGCAAATATTACTAGATGTAACCTAATATCAGTATGGCACTGAACAGAAAACCGCTATATTTATGTCTTCACCACTTCTGAAGCGAGAGTTAGGTGTTTTCGGCGCAACTCTCATGGGCCTGGGATCGATTCTTGGCACGGGAGTATTTGTGAGTATCGGGATTGCAGCGGAAGTTGCTGGGCCGGGAGTGATTTTGGCTGTGGGTATTGCGGCTTTAGTTGCTGTTTGCAATGGCCTTAGCAGCGCTCAATTAGCGGCCAATCATCCGGTTAGCGGCGGTACTTATGAATATGGCTACAAATATCTCAATCCTTGGCTGGGTTTCACTGCGGGCTGGATGTTTCTGTTGGCGAAAACGGCTTCTGCGGCTACTGCGGCTTTGGGTTTTGCGGGGTATTTTTTAAATGCAGTTGGTGTAGCCGATCGCACTTACCTGATCCTAACAGCTTTAGTCGCCCTCGCCGCCCTCACTTTAATTGTATTGACGGGAATTAGGCGATCGAATATTGCCAATACTGCCATAGTCTCAGTTACACTTCTATCCTTAGCGGTGTTTGTTGCTGTGGGTTTGCCAGAGGTAAGGTGGCAAATGCCCGCGCTACAGAATGATAGCTCGATCGGCTCCATCTTCCAGGCCACCGCCCTGATGTTTGTCGCTTATAGCGGTTACGCCCGCATTACCACAATGAGCGAGGAAGTGCGGGAACCGAGGGAAACCATTCCCAAAGCCATAATTTTTACTTTGGTGCTGACAATGCTGCTTTACGTGGGGGTAGCAGTAGTTGTCGCAGGCGCGGGGGGAGGCGATAAATTGTCTTTACAACCAGGCGGCACGGTTGCACCCCTGGAAGTCATCGCCCGCAGTTTCCCAATTCGAGGAGTTTCTCAACTGCTAGCCGTCGGCGCAATTACCGCCATGTTGGGAGTCTTGCTGAACTTAATTTTAGGGCTCTCGCGCATCTGGCTGGCGATGGGGCGGCGCTTGGATATGCCGAGAGTCTTGGCGCGACTGAATCCTGCGGGGACAACTCCCTACGTGGCTGTGGTGGTTGTCGAAGTTACGATCGCACTTTTAATCCTCGTCGGCGATGTCAAAACCACTTGGTCATTTAGCGCTTTTAGCGTTTTGATATATTACGCTATCACCAACCTCGCCGCGCTGCAACTTTCCCCCGCCGAAAGGCTTTATCCGCAGTGGTTGGCTTGGGCGGGTTTGGGAAATTGTCTGTTTCTGGCTTTCTGGGTGGAGAGGGAAATTTGGCTGACAGGATTGGCATTAATTGCCGCCGGTTTAATTTGGCGGGCGATCGTCCGACTCCCGGCCAGAAACTAGAATTGTGATAAATTGAAACAGCATCCCGCATTGTAGAGGGCCATGCCCGATCGAACCCCCTTGCTGGCGACTCAAGAATCTCTCGCATTCAGCGCCATCAGTCGCTATATAGCTCAAACCCTAATTACCATTCAGGAACAGCATCCCGAATGGATAGCTGAAAAATACAGGAAAACCCCCTGGGCCAAACCTGAGTTTCAGTCTGTTTTGATTGGAAAATTGACAAAAAGTTTCACAGTAGCCAGCGATACAGATTCCCTGCTGCTGACTGCGAAAAAATACCTACAAATTCTGCTGGTTCCAGAATTCGTTAATTCACCTCAATTCAGCAAATTATCGGTCAAAATTCAGCAGCTAGCCCAATCTCAAACAGCACCAGCTAAATCAGAAAACTCAGTTTCCTCAGAACCTCCCACTCCAACAACCAATCAACCAGCCCCGCTTCCTCTCGGCATTGCTATCTTGCTGCTAGATGTCGAAAACTTGCAACTCACCATCGAAACCGAAAAATTCCTAGAGGGAATTTGCCACTATCCCATCCAAATCAAAGTTGCCTTTGCCAACTGGCGCAGCATGGGCAAGAAAGATGCCGAATTTCACCAGCGGGGCTATCAACTAATTCACGTCCCCCCCGGCAAAGACAGCGCCGACTTAAAAATGGCTACAGTCGGCGCCTCGATTTTCGTACATTATCCCACAGCCAAAGAGATTTTTGTCTGTTCGTCCGATCGCGCCCTCACTCACCTCAGCAATACACTGCAAGCCCACGGATTAACCGTATTTCAAGTCCGCAAACAAATAGATAAAATCATAGTTTTAAACAGCAAAACCGGACAAATGGAAACCCATTCCCTTGTAACCATACCGGAAATTACACCCCTAGAACAATTAGTTGTTCAACTAAAAGAATTAATCAAAAAAGAGCAAAAACGCACCTCAACTCAGTGGATAAAAGTTTCTACTGTTTCAGCTTTATTTAGGGAAAATTACGGCTTAGTGCTCAATCAAGTTGTTGCCCATCATTTGCTAGGTACTAAAACCCGGGATATCTTTCTTAAATATCCCACCGATTTTGTCCTCCACAAACCCTCAGAAGTTTCTCAAACTTATGTCACTCTTTTTGAAGTAAAATTATCGCCCCCACCGCCAATACTTAGCCAAGAAATTCTGAATAACCACCAGGCAGCACCTGCAACTTTAACTGATATTAATTCTCTGGAAGACTTGGAAAGAGCTCTTGTCAAAATCGTTGGCGACTTAACCGGCAACTCTCGTGAAAATTCTGTATTTCTCTCCAATGTAGGCAGCGAATTTCACAGACAATACGGCAAACAAATTACCCAAATAATTAAAGATTTTAATCTCGGTAGGAAATTTACTAAGTTTTTGCAATCCTGCACTTCTCTCCAGCTAAAAAAAGCCGAAAAAGGCTGGCAAGTTTCCCTCAATTAATTAAAAATTAAAATATATCAACCTCCCCATTACTAGCAACTTGAGCTATCATACAATCGGGACGTAAAGAAATGTAAAGGGATATGCAGGACAAAGTTGTGGTTGTGGTGGGTGCAACTGGCGGCATCGGTTCAGCGGTGGCCCGCAAACTCGCTGATGCGGGTGCGAGGCTAGTGCTCGCCGCCAGAGACAGCAGTAAATTAGACGCTTTAGCTAGCGAACTTTCGGCAACAGAGGTACTGTGCGTACCCACAGATATCACCGATTTGCCCCAAGTCGAGACGCTGATGCACAAAGCTGGGGGGCATTTCGGACAAATTGATGCCCTCGTAAACGCCGCCGGTGCCGGAATTCTCAAGCAGTGGAACAAGTTAGAACCCGCTGATTTAGATGCAATGCTTGACTTGAACTTGAAAGGCAGTTTTTACACGTCTCAAGCAGCGGCGAATGTGATGAAAGAGCGCAAATCCGGCCATATTTGCAATGTCATCGGGATTTTGGGCAAGCATTCGATGGCGATGGGAACGGCTTATTGCGCTTCAAAGTTTGGGGTAGTTGGTTTCAGCAAGTGCATGGCAGATGAACTGCGACGCTACGGTATTAAGTTTACGCTATTCTATTTTGGCGGGGTGGATTCTCCATTTTGGGATAATGTGAGTTTGAAGGTAGACAGGTCAAAAATGCTGACTACCGACACTGCCGCCAATGCGATTATGTTTGCTCTTTCGGCTGACCCGCAAGCTGTGCCGATGGAGATTAATATTCAGCCGGAAAGTCATTTGTTTTTTTAGCTATTGAGGAGTGATTTGAAGGCAGAACGCAGCGGAAGCTGAAGGCAAGAAAAATTATGATATTTTTAGGTTTGAGAACTTGTACAGCAGTTAATTATCTAGGGTGCATGGGCTCGCGCATCTTACTCCTATAAATAGCACGTCAAACCATTTTTTTGCCTTAGTCCTATTGGTGAAGGCCTAGCGGTCAAACCTAAGTTATCGCACACACCGGGTTTCTTTTAAGGGCCGACTTATTTCTACCTTCAGAGGGAGCTAGGATATTCAATCTTTAGGTTATTATTAACTGGGCGCGCAATAAAAAATATGAAAAATCTCCATTACTCAATTCCTCCCTTGCAATTTCGCCTTGAAAATCAGCAGATTTTCCATTTTTCAGTTTCCATTTTCAATTATTGATTATGGAGTTCGATCGCATTCAATTTTACGTTGAAAACGCTAAAGTATCCCGCGAGTGGTTTGTCAGCCAGTTAGGCTTTCAATCAATAGCAGGTTATGCCAACAGCCACACTCACACTGAAGTTGTCAGCAGTGGCAATGTATGTTTTGTTTTATCTTCGCCCCTGACACCCGCTAGTCCCGCTGCTAGTTGGTTGAAGTTTCATCCTCCTGGGATTGCCGATGTGGGTTTTCGGGTAAAAGATATTGAATTAGCGGTAGCTAGAGCGGCTGCTGAAGGCGCTAAAATCCTGGAACCGATTCAAGAAGACCTAAACGCAGGAGGCTACTTTAAGCGGGCAAAAATTTCGGGCTGGGGAGATTTAAGCCATACGCTCGTGGAGCGAATTGGCAGCCATTCACTGCTATCGGCTTCGGATAAGCGGCCGTTGTTTACCCGGATTGACCACGTAGTGTTAAATGTTGAATCAGGCGATTTGTCAAGTGCTGTTAGTTGGTATCAAAAAATATTAGGTTTTCAACCGCAGCAAAATTTTGACATTCAGACTGAGAAATCGGCTTTGCGGAGCCAAGTTATGGTGCACGCTGAAGGTGGGGTGCAATTCCCGATTAATGAACCGGCATCAGCTAATTCTCAAATTCAAGAGTTTTTGAGCGCAAATCGGGGGCCGGGAATTCAGCACATGGCTTTGCAAACTAATAATATTGTGGGTGTTGTTGCCGATTTGCGATCGTGCGGTTTGCCTTTTCTGCCGGTTCCTCCAACATACTACTCCGAATTGCAGCAGCGGCAAAACTATTTGCCCGCAGATTGGCAAGCAATTGCAGCTTGTCAAGTTTTGGCAGATTGGCAAGAAGATACTCCCGCAGCGATGCTGCTGCAAATCTTTACCCAGCCAATTTTTGCAGAACCGACTTTCTTTTTCGAGATTATTGAGCGCCGAGTTAGTTTAGTTAACGGCAAACAGGTGCAAGCTGGAGGTTTTGGGGCGGGGAATTTTCGAGCTTTGTTTGAGGCAATTGAACGGGAACAAATGAAGAGGGGAAGTTTGATAGATGATTGAAAAAATTTCCACTTTTTAGGTCATACAGGCCTGTTAATCAGCACTGCGATATCTTTCCAACCGTAGGCAATTTCTTTGAGTGCAACTCCTGCTCTACTTGTTTGCTGTTCGTCTACTTTTTCACCTCCTAAGAATTCATAAAACCTATAGGCTGAATTGTCTCCTAGTACCCAAACTAGCATCGAGTTCAAACCTAACTCTGCCAATTTTGTGGCAACTGTTCTCACGAGTTGCCGTCCGATTCCTTGACGCTGATATTCCTCCAAAATATAGATGGCAAATAATTCTCCTTTATATACATATTTGCCGGTGCGTTCGGAACCACCTGCCGCAAAACCCACAATTTGTCCCGAGTCATTCTCAGCAACGCAGACAAAAACCCCAGTATTTTTGACGTTTGCCAGGATTTCTTGCCAACGGCTTTCTCCTTTTTCATAGGACAGTTGCGCGAGGTAATCTGTGGGTACAATTTTTCGGTAAGCTGTCCGCCAAGTATCTAGATTAACCCGTGCGATTGCAGGTGCGTCCGCGATTTTAGCTTCTCTCACAATCATCAGAAAATACTCCCTTCCCGGCCTGAAATTCTCTTTTCAAGTCTAGGTCAACTATACGATCGCGCCCTTCTAGTTTAGCTCGATACAGGGCTCGATCGGCCTGTCCAATTAACTCCTCAATCGATAAACCAGCAGCAGGTACAGTAGTAGCGATACCCATACTAAGAGTTATAAAATTACTTACCTTGGAAGCAGCATGAAAAATTGCCGCTGCTTTCAAATCGCTGCGAATTGCTTCAGCTATCTGCTTTGCTCCTTGCACATCAGTGCGCGACAAAATTACCGCAAATTCTTCCCCACCGTAGCGGGCCGCTAAATCTCCTGCGCGCTGAGCCTTGCTAGCTAAAATCTCGGCTACTTGTTTTAAACATTCGTCGCCTCCTTGATGCCCGTAATGATCGTTGTAAAGTTTGAAAAAATCGATATCGCACAAAATTAAAGACAGCGACTCTTTTTCTCGCTCCATCAACTGCCATTCTAACTCCAATTTTTTGTCAAAACAGCGGCGGTTGGGAATTTGAGTCAATCCATCCACCGAAGCGAGGCGCTGCAATTCCATGTTAGCTGCTTGTAATTCTAATTTGGCTTGTTCTAAAGCTAAATTTTGCCGAGCTAATTCTTCACTTTGGCGTTTTTCTTGTTCGTACAAAAATCGGATTGAAGCTTCAGCTTCTTGCAATTCTTTCTCTGCATATTTGCGCTTGACAAATTCCCCTAATTGAGAACTTACCACAGCTATTATCTGAAGTAAATCTTGATCCGGTGGCAGTTCTTCCCGGCAAAAAAAAGTCATTACTCCTACAACTTGGCTCCTAGCGTGAATGGGGAAACCGAATCCCGAGCGCAGTCCCGCTTCCTCGGCCAAGCGCGATCGCACGAAATTGCGATCGCCCACAAGATCGGTAATCCACTGCGTAGAACCGCTTCGGGAAACCGCTCCCGGCAAACCCTCACCCGCAGCGAAAGTAATCTGCTCATCGTTTTCGGCAAACTCCCTAACTTCCTCCGCTGCCTGCCAAACTGCCACCCGCCGCCAACAAGGAGTTTCCTCGATCGGACAGCAAAGCGGCAGGCACCAAAGCGGATCTGTTTCAGATTTTATTTCCTCACCCCATCTAGTTTCTTTCTCAACCTCTGCAGGCGTCCAAAGTTCGCCAAAATCCCACCCAAAACTTTGGCAAATAGCTTGCAAAATTTTCGGAGTTGCGCTATCTAGAGAAGTTGATTCTGACAGGATATGAGTAACAGCATACTGTGCTTCTTGACACTTTTTTATGCGTTGTTGCTTGGTAATGTCTTTGCCGATATAAACAAAATCTTGTATAACCTTGCTATCTGCATCCGGGCTTCCTGTGCTTGTCTCGAAAGTAGAGCATGAAAACGCAACAATCAGCTTTAAACCTATTTTCGTTTGGCAAGCTACTTTTACTTGAGGCCAATATTGGCTTTTAAGTGCAGGAGGTAGCTGGCTGACTTTGCGTAACAATTCCTCCTCAGCCGTAATCATGGATATGGATTGGCCGATTAATTCCAATTCGGTATATCCAAATAATTGCTGTGCAGCTTGATTCACTTTTTTGATTTGGCCCGATGTTCCTGTTACGAACAAAACATCCCCTAGGGAATTAATAATTTTGTCAATATAATCGCCAGCCGCAGCTAAGTTATCACCTTTAATAGTTGTTTTGTTGGCAGCCTGAACCATGGTTGGCTGAGAGCCAATGCTATCTGTTACATCTTCACATAAAATAATCAATCTGTCAGCATTGGCTTGTCCCTTATAACCAAAAATATACAAGTTTAGATACAAATAAGAGCCATCTTTGAGAACTCGGCTAATTGATTTTAACTGACAATCTTGCTGTCGTTCTTCAATAATATCTTCAAGAATTCCTTCAATTCCGATAAGTTCGGGAAAACTATCGCGCACGTCTTTTCCTTCGCCTACTTCCTCATGAATGTAGGCAAAATCTTGCACTTTCAAAGATATTTCTTTAATCTTAAGTTCCCGATCGACTGTGAGGTATTCAATCCTGCGTAAGGATAACAGCTTATAAAGAAGAATATTAATACTTCTGGGGCTGCTCTCTACAGTTAATGTGGGAAGCATCTCGTTATTGTAGAGCATCTCTCTCAAAGGTTAGCCGGTAAAGTTAGTTGTTGTTTGGCTGCGATTTATCATGGGAATTTTTATACTGGCAGATGTCATCACCTGTTACCGGTGGCAAATTTATGCAAACAGTACACTTTGGATTCTCCAAGCAGTTTTTTGCTTATTTTAAAAATGGGGTCAAATATTAATTTGACCTACTTTTTGTGAGAAAACGCAGTCAAAATCATCCTCTGTTGAGGTTGAGATTTATGAAGAATATGTAGCGGTTTACACTATTTGTGCGGCACATTTTAATTTTAAATTCCCCGATATGGCTTACAACCGCTAAAGTTGAGGAACAGCACAGTTTAATTCAAATGTTTGCTTTAATTAGCACCATTCCTATAGACCTTACCTCCCCTGGGTATTTGTGTCAATTTTTGTAAAGAAAGTGTTACCTTTAAGTGATATAGTATCGAAGGATTTGTATAAAAGCTTAAAAATACTCTGCTAAATGCTGAGACTTATTACCGACTTTGACGGCCCGATCATGGACGTGTCCGATCGCTACTACCGAGTTTACCAGTATTGTCTCGCCGAGACTAAGCGTTCGGACCAACCAGTGCGCGAACTCCCCAAAGCCGAGTTTTGGGACATGAAGCGCGCGCGGGTTCCCGAAACCGAAATTGGCATCCTCTCAGGATTAGATGCAGATCAAGCCCGCGATTTTGCTCAGAAACGCCGTCAAACCGTACACACCCTACCCTACATGGTTTACGATCGACCAGTCGCCAGCGCCGTGGAAACCCTCGAAAAGGTGCAGCGCGCTGGAGTAGACTTAGCGGTGATGACCATGCGCCGCGTTAGGGAACTAGATGAAGCCTTCAACCGCTGCAATTTAGGGCAATTTTTCCCAGAAAACCGCCGCTATTGCCTCCCCAACGATTACGTTAAAACCGGGGATGTCAAAGATAAGCCGCTGTTGATGGCCAAAGCTCTCGCCGAACTGCCGCCGGCTTCTGACACTTGGATGGTTGGCGATACGGAGGCGGACATTATAGCAGCAAAAACGCACGGTGTCAAGGTAATTGGTGTTTTGTGCGGAATTCGCGATCGCACCCAACTAGAAATGCACCAACCGGATTTAATTGCCAACAATTTGAGCGAAGCAGTTGAGATTATTTTAGATAGTCAGTAGTCAGTTGACAGTTGACTGTTGACAGTGGGCAGTGGTTAATTATTGTTATTGGTTAATTGTTATTGGTTGGTTCGTAGGTTTTAGGTGTTAGTAGTTAGTTGATTGTTACCAATTACTAATTACCCATTTACAATTACCAATAACTAATGACTGTTGATGGTTGACTAATGATTGAGGACTGTTGACAACTGTCAACTGACAACTGACAACTGACAACTGACAACTGACAACTGACAACTGTCAACTGTCAACTGTCAACTGACAACTGACTATCGCAGAAAACCGCTGACCAGCCACAGAATTAAAAACGTAAACAAAGCGATAAATTTCTCTGTTGTTATAAATGCCGGACTGACCAAAGAACCCAAAAAGCCTCCCAGCAACAAGCCTATAACCAAGCCAGCCACAGTCAGCAGCACAGCCCGACCAAATTTTTGTTCCTTGCGATTAACAAAATAAAGACAAGAGCCGACCCCAAGAGCCAGAGTCAACTGTAGTAAACCATCATTAGCTGCCGGATAAATACTCAGTCCGCCTAACCCCACATACACCCCAGCCGGCCACAAAATGTCCGATCGACTAGGAGTATCAATTAGCCGCTGCAACCAAGCTGGGCTGCCACTAGGAGGAGAGGGAGTAAAGCTTGGGGGTGGCGGAGTCAGCCGCTCGGGAAAGCGGATGCGTTCGGGTACTTTAATTTTACCTTCCTGTCGCTGCCGCAGGCGATCCATGAGGATCGCATCGTAAGCGGCTTCGAGCAATTCCAAACGTTTCTTGTCACCGCTGTACTGCTCAGCTAGGCGCGTGCGGGCCTCTTGCACTTCATCAAAGGAAGCATCTTCATCGACTTCAAGCAGTTGATAGGGAGTTGGCTCACTCATGGTAATAACCCGCTGAAGACTCTCGTTATAGAGTAATCTTAACAAGAGAGGAAAGCGGGGCGGGGGCTCTGCCGCTTTCCCAAAAGTTTTGCTGCTAGTTTTTGGTGCTTTAAAACAGGAACCAGCAAACCTTACGAAAATAGAAACTAGAAGGCATTTGGCATTCGTAAATAAAAAATAATGAATCCAAAGATTTTTATTTTTATCTTGGCCGTCTAAAATTTTACCTTCTGCCAAATGCCCTCAGAAGGGACTTGTCCCGCAGGCACTCACAATTCCCGACCACTGGACTTTTTTAAGTCGATCGCGGCGGTAGGAAAAAAAGCGAGCCGAGTCAGAATAAGTACAGAAAGGAGCCATCGCCACTTGAGAAACATCGATTCCCAACTGCTGCAATTGCAGAGCATTGCAGAGGCGAACATCCAAGCGTACTTTTCCCGGTTCTGGATCGGCTAAGACAGGCGTTTCCGGCAGTTGGTGCAAAAACTCTAGAATGCCGTCGGCTGTCGCACTAACGCCACTCTTAGGAGCAATGGTGGCTCCCAGTTCCGCTGCTACCTCCACAGATACCTGGTAAACCTCTCCAGCGATCGCCGGCCCCATAGCAATCTTCAGATTTTCTAGTTGACTGCCTTGTGCCACAAGTTGAGCGATCGCCTCTGGTAATATCTTAGCAGCAGTCCCGCGCCAACCCGCGTGAACTGCAGCAACGAGTCCCGTGCGCTCGTCAGCAATCAGCACCGGCACACAGTCAGCCGAGCAAACCCACAGCGCCTCCAATTCTCGCTCGGCTACCAAGCCATCAGCCTCAGCATAGCTTGGGGCAGCGGTTTCCGGGCCCGGAGCCACAACCGGGGACAACTCACTCGTTTTGAGTACCGCATTGCCGTGTACCTGTTGGAGTCGGTAAACCTTAGCTCCAGGTTCGAGAACTTCCGTCAGCTCGATCGGCCCCCGGGGCGAGAACTCGCGAGTAAAAAAGCCGTGAGACCAGCGAGAAAGCAAGCTGCAAGTCAGATACGGCAAGCCTTCAGAACTCTGCCAGTCCCAACTGATACCCTCAGGCTCTCCGGCGCACTCAGAGTCAGGAAAATTTGTCAAGCGATCGCCAGCTACAGTCATGAAACCTATCCATCCCCAAGCGAATCATTTAGCTTGTATTCTAAACAATCAACAATTTTCTCCGCGAAGTTTAAAGGCAGCGCCAGCTTTAAGGAAAAAATCGCGATGAAGCAGGCGGTTTTAGGACAACCGACTGCGCCGAAATTTTGCATAACCCGAGAAATATAGGCAACTAATTAACATAGAGGAACGCCAAAGCGCTATCATCAGTGTGGCCGTCAGACACTTCTAGGCAAGTGCCATCGGGATCAAAAAAACCGGATATCGATCGCGACTGAATGTGCAAGGTATTCGAGCTTGTTCTATGTGCAAAAAAAATTGCCTCAAGCCCGGTAAAATCAGTTAGGTCTGTATATAAAGACAAGGATTGCCATACATTCGATCCTGACTTCGAGATCCTTGTGCCCCCTGTTGAGTTGGGAAAAAAAATCGTGAAACCAGTTCCAGACAAGCAAATAACAGCCCCTTTGAACACCAAACAGCAAAAAAAGAACCCTACAGGCACCCGGACTCGATCGCGCCTTTTGTCCGATCGCTCACTGCTGGTGGGACTGGGTTGCCTTGCCAGTCTGGGACTGCTCAGCAAAGGCCTAGTTTGGGCCCAAGCCGAAACTCCGCCAGCAGAACAAGCCGTCCCCGGCGCAGCAGACCTCCAGCCATTATTTGAAGCTCCTCTCCCGCCCCCGGAACCCGAATACAGCCAAGTGGAGCCAGAACCATACCCTGAACCTGAACCGCAGGCAGAAGTTCCGCCGTCCGAGGCTTTCGATGCCGCACCGCCGTCCGAGCCGGAGTACGCCAGCGAACCACCTCCCACGCAATATTATCTGCCAGAACCCGCGCTGATTCCCCTGCCAGAAGCGACGGCCCAGGAGCCGCCTTTTGAAGCGCCAGTTAACCCAGCCCACGCTGAAATCGACCAAACAGACTACAGCATTGGCGCTACCAGCGAGTACCAAGAGTACGAAGCGCCAACAAGTATAGAGTTTGCAGAACGATCGACAGGCTGCGAAGGAGGTGGCGATTTGTGCGCGCCTCCTCCTGTTTCCGAGCCGGTGACGGCCGATGCCGGAGAACCCAACTACAGCCCAGAACCTCCGATCGCAGACGACGGCTATATTGCAGCCCCTCCTCCTCGAAATCTGCCAGAAAGCATTCCAGACAATGTTGGGGAAACTGTAGCGGGAAATAGTAGCGGAAATCCTGTCAGTAAGATCGGTCAAGCCGTTCAACAAATAGGCAGCCAGGTTTGGGGGGGTTCAAATCCGCCGGAACCAGCCTACGCACCCCCGCGCTACCCAGCAAACATCGGCTACTCGGCAGACGCAGGATACTCGGCAGACACTGGATACTCGGCAAACATCGGCTACTCGGCAGACGCAGGATACTCGGCAGACGCAGGATACTCGGCAGACGCAGGATACTCGGCAGACGCAGGGTATTATGCCGGATCTGCATCTTACGGTGGCGGCGCTCCAGCGCCCAGCATGGGACTCGGGCCGGTTCAAGTCGGTGCCATTAGTGTCAGCAGCGGCAGCAATACCGGTTTTGCTTACTACAATCTCACGCCGCGTCCCGCAGGCCTGCCCGGAAATGGCAACACCAGCTTGCTGTTTCCGCTATCTATTGCTTCGGCAATTACTTCGCCGTTTGGTTGGCGGACTCATCCGGTTATGGGCTACGGCAGGTTTCACACCGGAACGGACTTGGGGGCCCCGATGGGAACGCCCGTACTGGCAGCCTATGCGGGTCAAGTGGCGATCGCCGATTGGTTGGGCGGCTACGGTTTGACAGTGGTTCTCAACCACAACAAAAAGTCTCAGGAAACTCTCTACGCCCACCTTTCGGAACTGTTTGTGAAACCGGGAGAGTGGGTGAAACAGGGAGAGACGATCGGCCGCGTCGGGAGTACGGGAATGTCTACAGGGCCTCACCTTCACTTCGAGGTTCGGCAAATGACTGACCAGGGTTGGGTGGCGATCGACCCGGGCTCTCAGCTAGAATTCGCTCTGGCAAAAATGATCGGCAGTTTGGAAACCGCCAAAGTACCGCAAATGCCGAAAATGGTGGAAATACAAACCGCTAGCGGACTCAAGGATTTGGAAAACGATCTGCCCCAGCTTCCACCTCTGCCGCTGGGAATGGACATCGAAGTTCACAACATCCAGCCGCCATTCCCGGAACTGTTAAAAGCTGACATTTCCGGGCCCAAAGACAAGCAAGCCCCCAAACCCAAAACTCAGAAGCAAGCTAGCAGGTAAAAATGGCGGCTTGGATAGATTAATTTTTTTAGGGGCGGGCTATTCGCCCACCCCGCAAGAAAATTGATGTTTTGTAGAATCGGCCCTCCTAGCCTGTTGCTGAGCATGGTGTAAAATGTGTTGATATCAGCTCCGATGGATTTCTATTTACCAGAAAAAGCCTGGGAACGACGAAAAACCAATAAAAATGGGTAACTGGCAGCTTATGCTAATAGCGCAGCATTTGTGGGAATTAATTTTATTTCTGATTATTGTATTCGGCCCGATTCCCTTAAGCTTGTCTCTGGCATTCGAAAATCAGAACGAAAACAAGAACTCTTCATTTCCCCATTTTCTCCTCGTACTCCTGACGGGATGGAGCAGTGCACAAGTTTGTATCGGCTTGATTTTAGGAAGTGCCGAGCGACTAAATATTTCTGCGGTCATTATAGTAGAAATTCTGATTGGTGCGATCGGCTTAATCGTCATTTATGCCAAAAACCACAGAGCTTTTACCTTCTCGCAGTGGCAGATTCCCCAAATCAAGCAACCTCTGGGCCAATCCGAATATCTAATTATTGGTGCCGCCGCTTTTGCAGGATTTGTGATGTGGGAAACTCTAGCAACCAAACCCACAACCAATTATGACTCATTGTGGTTTCACCTGCCTGCGATCGCCCGATGGTATCAAACCCATTCATTTACATTATTAGATGCCGCCGGAAATTGGATTTTCGATCACGAGCAAGCACGAGTATATCCCTACAATTGGCACGTTTTGTCTGCTTTGTGTTTGCTCCCCTTCCGAGAAGATTTTCTCACAGCTTTTCCCCTGCTAATTGCGTGGGTACTTGAGGGAATTGCAGTTTATCTATTGAGCGTAAAATTTGGAGCCACTCGAATTCACGGTATGGCAGCAGCATCTTTAGTATTGACAGTACCGATGGTGATTAACCAAGTTAACACCATTCACCCCGACTTACCGCTAGCTGCAATATTTACAGTGGGTTTGTATCTAGGTTTATCTTATCATAGCAGCCGCTCGCAATCCGAACTCTCTCTCTTTCTGGCAGCCACAGGAATCCTAGCCGGAATAAAAATTACTGGGATAGTCTACGCAGCCTCACTTTTAGCAGGATTAGCAATATTAGAAATTAAAAGATTAGCCCTTAATAAAAATTCCCCACCAGCTAATTTTAGAATTCGCCACTCTCTCAAACCAGTCTTGCTGTGCGGCATAGCTTGTTGCTTGTTTTTAGGAGGTTTTTGGTATGCGAGAAACTTGCTGCACGTCAATTATCCTGTCGGCGAGGCTGGTAATATTAAAGTTCCCTTACAGTCTTTTCCCTTACCATCTCCCGTAACGCAAGCAACACCTACCCTGCCTGCGCCGTCATCTTCGCCGTCTTTCAATATTTGGAAAAGCAATTTAGCAGCTCAATTTAATCCCAGCAATATTTCCCACTGGCAAACTGTCGGCTTACAAATTATCATTAGATTGCAACTGCCCTTTCTGGCGATCGCACTTCAGGTATTGGCAGCACCTCTGGCTTTGATCGAAGGTAAAATCAGAATTAATCAAAATAATATCATTTTAATGATACTTCTCACCAGCACCGGAATTCTGTATTTAATCACACCTTACACGTCGGGTACTGCGGGAGAGTCGAGCGGTAAAATAAGTCCTATACTCGGTTTTAACCTCAGATACGGATTTCCCTTTTTAAGCTTGCTAGGCATTGCAGCCGCAGCTACAGCAACTAAGTTAAAAACTAGAAATCGCGTTGTTGTGGCAGTTGTTTTAATTAGCAGTATTTGGGGCATTATTAGCAGCACAATTTTTGACATTATTAGAAATGCTTCTTTTACCGGAAACAGTATTGTTTGGGGGAGCGGCTTGATTGACACGTTTAAATCTAATCTCGAAGAAGCCATCACTCTTGTGATAAAAATCTTAACTCCCAGTTTACGAAATTTAGGAATATACCCGTTACTTTATATTGGATTACTGCTGCTGGGTTGGATTCTATTTAAGCACAATCCTAGTTGGATATGGTTTAAAAATCTACTCACCAGCCTAAAAAAATCGAGTTACATAATGATAATTTGTGTCTGTATAGCATTGATGGTAAGTGCTAGTTTGGTGGCGAGGGAAAAGCGAGATGTTGCTCGCACCGAACTGTATCGCGGAATTTACGAGTATATTGATAAAAATACAGTACCAGATGAAAGAATAGGCTTCTTTTTAAGTTCGCGCAGCTACCTGTTTTACGGGATAAATTTGGACAGACAAGTTTTATATGTGCCGTTTAGAGCCGATCGACTTTCGGCATGGATTGACAACCTGCGGCAAAATAAAATTAGGACTGTGGGATTCGGGCCCCTGACTGAGACAAACGCAGCTACTAGGAAAGCTCTATCTTGGCTGACAAGTGCCCAGGGCCCGCTGCAACCAGCTTTCGGAAAAGATTTTAATACTGAGCCAGTGTTGTATCGCTTGAAAAAGTGGTAACTGCTCACCGCCACTGCGTTGCGGTGAGTAGTTACGTTTTAATAGCCTTAATTTCTTTTTTCATTAAGACAACTCTGCTTTTGTCGGTGGCGTGGCGCTAATGTTCACTTGAGGGAGCGTGTCAATATTTGTTTGATTTCGCTTGACAAGGAGGGAAATTGAGCGGTGAAAAATGTTGCCTATCGTTATCATTAATTCGATATTTTGGCGCCGGATCTCTACCAACACCTCCCGGCTGATCAGTTGCTTATCAGAGGATGGCGTATCTTCTACTCTCACAGGTGCATCTAGAGCCTCCTGATGTTTCCTAGACTGCTGGGATAATAGGTTTAAAAGGCTCTTTCCCAATACTCTGTAAAAGCCAGAACGGCATAAGGGTGAGATGCATTCAGTTTTTAAAGCTTGGAATAGCCAAAATAGCGCGGTGCGATCGCTGCCGTTGCGGCTGCTTTGGTGCGCTAAGTACAGCAAAAAATTACTGGTAGATAATCGGTGCAGGAAATCGGGAATTTCGGGATGCCGTTGCTTGGCAGCTTGCAGCATCAAAGATTGAGAATTCGCCATTGTCGTATAGTTGGTAGACATAGTGTTATACATCCTGCGATAGCCAATTGAAAATTCCGGCACGGCTCGAAATTGATAAATCTCTGCTATCCGCAGGTACAAGTCCCAGTCTTCACAGCCTTGAGCATTCCTTTCCTTCAATGTCTTGTCATAAACCCCCACCTTTTCCAAACAACTGCGACGGATCAGAGAAGCACTCGCGTTTCCTATAAAGTTGTGACAGATGAGGGTTCCGTACACGTCACCTTCAATTCTATAAGACCGGAATCCTCCTGTTAGCAATCCTTTTTCATCCAAGTCCACTGTCCACGAATAGACGACCCCTACTTCTTCCCCTCCCTCCAACATACATTGAACTTGTTTTTCTATGTTTTCAGGATACCAAATATCATCGGCATCAATGGGGGCAATATATTCTCCTCTCGACTTCTGAATTCCTAAGTCTCGAGCAGCAGCGACTCCAGCATTTGGCTGTTTCAAAAGCTGGACGCGAGAATCTTTTTTGGTGATTTTTTCTACAATTTCAGCGGTTCGATCCTGGGAACCGTCATCGACTACTAAAACTTCAATTGCGGGATAAGTTTGAGCGAGAACAGATTTCAGAGTTTCTTCAATAAATGGCTCAGCGTTGTATGCAGGGATAATGACTGAGACGAGAGGCAAAGAGAGGGATTTTTGAGAATCAGGCTGCATTGGCTTTCAAGAAGATTTTTCAATATTTTTGTTGCTTTCTCGATTGGCTGCTCTACCTTACCCTCCTCGCAGTCAGGACTTAGACATTTGGTGAAAGAGACAGCCAATAGCTGCTAATAATAAACAATTCTACCGCATTATTAGTTAAACGTCAATGGGAGATAGCACGTCTAAATGAGTTGTGCAAATCAAGAGAATGATGATAGACTCAAACAAAAAATGTAAGGATTCAGGTCTAAACCAGGGGTATTAAAGATGGGGTCTGCACAGCAGGATTAACCCTCGCTTTAATAGCTTG
>NZ_JAUBUG010000035.1:69941-71650 GCF_036705345.1 Microcoleus sp. B3-D2 | reverse complement strand
GGAGCCATCGCCCGGAGGTCGCTCCGGGCGGGGCCGGAGCGCCTTTGTTAAGAAAGATGTGAGTAAGGCATAGCTTATTAAGGGGGATTTAGGGGGATCTGGCCTCTGATAAAAGCGAGAGATATCAAAGGTTTCAGACTTAAGTTGACACGATGAAAGGCAATGCCGTGTGCTTACCGGGATCTGCTTTTCCACATTAAACACCATGTCCGCTGGCATCGCATCGAGAGCTTTAATGTGTAATCTGCAAGCATATTTTATGAGCCAGTGTCTAAACCCGGATTGCCTATTCCAAAACCCGTCTGGCTCTACAAAATTCTGTCAAAAATGCGGGAATAAACTGCTATTGGGCGATCGCTACGGAGCAAATAAAATTATTGGACAAGGGGGATTTGGGCGCACTTTTCTAGCTATTGACGAGTATAAACCCTCAAAACCTCCCTGCGTTATTAAACAATTTTACCCCCAATTTCAAGATCCTTCTAGTATCCAGAAAGCTACTGAGTTATTTGAGCTTGAAGCAGTCCGCCTAGAACAGTTGGGTAAACATTCTCAAATTCCCGAATTATTAGCATATTTTAGTCAAGATGAACGGCAGTATTTAGTCCAAGAATTCATCGACGGTGAAAATTTAGCCCAAACACTAGAATCTGAGGGATATTTTAGCGAAACGCAGATTCGCAATTTGCTTAATAATTTATTGCCAGTATTCGAGTTCATTCACTCTCGCCAAGTTATTCACCGAGATATCAAGCTAGAAAATATTATTTTGAGGTCAAATCGTGAATTAGTTTTAGTTGACTTTGGCGCGGCGAAATATGCGACTCAAACAGCTTTAGCGGTAACGGGAACGATGATCGGAAGTGCTGGATATACAGCGCCGGAACAAGCAGCAGGTAAAGCTATTTATGCTAGTGATATTTATAGTTTGGGTGTGACTTGTCTATGTCTGTTAACTCAGGTTGAACCCCTGGAATTATTCGATGTGAGCGAGTTTGAGTGGGTGTGGCGAGAAAACTTAAAAACGTCTGTTAGTTCGGAATTGGGTCAGATTTTAGATAAAATGATTCTACCTGCTAGTAAGAAACGTTATCAATCTGCTACTGAAGTTTTGCAGGCGCTTGGCAATCAATTACCTCAAACACATCCACCAAAACCATCGCCTCAATCATCACCAAAACCATCACCTAAATCATCATCTCAACCATCGCCTCAACCATCACCTAAATCATCACCTCAAACACCTCCATCTCCACCAGATTTACTTAAATCAGCGCGGGGAGTTGACTATACAAATCTACGGGATTTATTAGCGGCGGGTAAGTGGAAAGAGGCGGATCAGGAAACTATCAAGGTGATGCTGAAAGCTGCGAAACGGACTCACGAAGGTAATTTCAGTAGGGAATCAATTGATAATTTTCCTTGTGATGATTTACGCACGATTGACCAACTTTGGGTAAAATATAGTCAGGGTCGCTTTGGCTTTAGCGTCCAGAGAAAAATTTGGTTAGAATGTGGTGATAAAGTGGATTATTATACTTACTGTAAGCTAGGCGATCGCGTCGGTTGGCGAAAAGGACACAGTTGGTTGGACTACCATGACCTGACCTTTAATAAGCAAGCACAAGAAGGACACTTCCCTACGGTGGGGGGGAGGTCGCGGGGTTGGGTGTTGTGGGGGGGGGGGGGTCGCGTTTTTCCTTCTCTCG